>JAAFJL010000245.1 GCA_013298865.1 Cytophagales bacterium
AATCCATGAGCAAGACTTTACGATTTTATATATTCTTTGCATTCTTGGGTTTAGTAGTTGCCCTTGTTGCTTGTGTAGATACTTTTTCTGACCCTGTTCTTGAAAAAACAAAGCAAGAAAAACTCATTGTGGATGGACTCATTACGACTGAATTGCAAAATTTCAGTGTAACGCTTTCTTTGAGTACTGCCATTTTGGGCAAAAGAACACTTGATGAAGTTCCTAACGCCAAAGTAAAAATTGTAGATGATTTGCAAAACCAATTTGATTTATCACATACCAAATTTGGAATCTATGAAACTAAAACTAAGCAAAGGGCAGTCGTGGGGCGTTCATATAAGATTATCATTGATTTACCCAACGGAAAAAAGTATGAATCCATCCCCGAACTGGTGAAATCTGTACCCAAAATTGATTCTTTACACGCACCATTTGTAGAAAAACGCAATCCAAATGGCTACAAAGTGCCAAGTTTTGAAGTAAGTGCCGAAATCCAAGACTCCCCTGCCAAAGGAGATTATTACCGTTGGAATTGGGTGAATTATAAGTATTTAGTCTCGTGCAGAGATAGTGTAAATAATCGATTTAAACTGTTTTTTAGAGTGGATTGTTGTGAACCTTGTTGGGCAATTAAAAGATCTGACGGAGAAATCAATTTGTCGGAAGATTTATATTTCAATGGCAAAAAAATTAAGCAACCAATCATGGATGTGCCATACAACTCTCGCAGACCGTATTACATTGAGGTCACGCTCTATTCCATGACAGAAACAGCCCATAAATATTGGAAAACCGTAAAGGCTCAAATCAGTAACGTAGGAGGAATTTTTGACAATCCACCCATTACGATTCAGGGCAATATCAAGAACATCAATAATCCAGAAGAGCAAGTTTTAGGGTTTTTCGGAGCATCTGATGTTACTCGCAAAAACACTTATGTTCAGCGTTCATTAGGTCCATATCCACCTGTCATTGGGCAGTTGGCACTCCCAAGAGTTATAATTATTAAAGAGTGCATTCCTTGTGACGAAAAAAACAGCAGAACAAAGAAAAAACCTACCGATTGGAAAGATGAGTTTAGTACAATTTTCTATGACGAATTGCTGGAGTATTAATGAGGCTGTTGAAGAGATTTCTGGAACATTTGAAAGTATTTTTCCTCTTCTCAAAAAATTATAAGTTATTGTTTCACCGTTACTAAACACTTACAAATAAAATCAACATAAATCATGGCATTACCAAACATCTTTACCCAACCTGTTGCCGATGAAATCATTGGCAGAATCAATCAATTAAGTTCTCAAAGCACGCCTCAATGGGGCAAAATGAACGTAGGACAAATGTTAGCTCATTCTAACGTTTCTTACGAAATGGCTTTTGAAAACAAACACCCAAAGCCAAATTTTATCTTGGGTTTTATCTTGAAAACTTTTCTAAAAAAAGGGCTTACAGATGAGACGACTCCGTACAAGAAAAACTCGTCAACCGCTCCTGCATTTGTGATGAAAGAGGAGAAAAATTTTGAAACGGAAAAGAAACGTCTGATTGATTATCTCAAAAAATCGGTTGAGTTAGGTGAGGCTTATTTTGATGGAAAAGAGTCACTTTCTTTCGGAAAAATGACCGTAGCGGAATGGAACAATCTCTTTTACAAGCACATAGACCACCATTTGACACAATTTGGGGTATAGAATGTTCATCCTAAAATTATTGAAAACAGCGTATCGAAACGATTTTTGATACGCTGTTTTTTTGTCTTTTATAGAAAACGGGAAATGGAAATTATGAATCTGTTTAAACCCACACGGCAAACACTTTTTTATCATTAATTTTAATCCATTCTGAATGCCATTTTTTTATTTCTGAATGATCAAAAATTAGTAGATAGCCTTCTTTAAGGTTTTGGACATCAAGATATTCTGATAGCTGGGCAAGCCCCTTTTCATGTGCTTTTTCACCTCTCCAAACTTTTAGTTCGGCTATATATTTTTCTTTCAAATAAGTTATCACTAAATCCAGCCTACGTTCCTCGGATATTTGAGGTTCTTTGAAATCATATCCAGATCCATTAATGATTGGTTTTAAAAATGCCAAGAATACCAAACGACCATTTTTCTCCAAGAAATCACGGTCTTTTCTGTTATATTCTTTCTTCATGAAGGTCTGAAAACCCAACAAAACTGACTCCATATTCAAGGTGCTATCATTTTTGTACCCAGCCCCAACTAAATCATTTCGTCTCGAAAGTTGATTATTTCGTACTACATCAGACATATAGTTCACGATAACTTCATGGTAAATTCTATTATGGATAACGATACGTTCACTGTTGTTATTAGTAGTAAAAATACCGTAAAGTACCCCTAAGCTGGTCAAAGGATTGTGAACATTGAATGGCAAAAAATCATTTTCTACGGCTACAGTATAGACCATATCATATAATTCTCGGTTGTTTTCCAAATTTTTGACTAAACTATCAAAGTTTGTATTGCTCTCTTTTACCAATTGTTTTACAGCAAAATCTATATCCTCAGCATTCCATTCATCGTGTTTGTTAAAATCTTCATCCAACATTTTACAGAGCTTACTCACTAAAAACGGATAACCCGATGTGTAATAGAATATCCGTTCAGCAATTGCCTGAGTGTTCATGTTGACACCTTTATCCCGAACATACTCATCTAACATAGGTTTGATTTCATTAGGATAAAAATTCATATCGACCTTAAAATCAGTTGCAATATTCCATGGAGAGTTATATTTCTGCTCGGTATCTGTGCGGAGTTTAAGTTTTAAATTCTTTACATCATGGACACCCGCCAAGACGATTGAATGAAATGTTTTGAAGGTATCTTGTTCTAAATATTTATTGCGAAGCATGGCTAAGAAGCTAACAAACAATTGATTATTGCTACTTTTATCTACTTCATCAATCATCAAAACTACTTTTTTATCTGTCTTGCTAACGAAACTTGTAAGCACTGGTTCTAATTCCTCCAAAGATGTAATCGTCGGAGCTGTTTGTCTAAGCCAATCTTCCATTTCAGGAAAATAAGCAGAAGAATATTTGGCTAAAATTCTAATAAAACCGCTTGCAAAAACAGCTTCGTCATTAAAAATTGCATCTCCAATTCCCTCAAAACTGGTATTTAACACAATGTAGTCTCCTGTTTTACGGAGTGTATCAGCCAGCGTATAAAGTGTGGTTGTTTTACCATATTGTCTTGGGCGGTTAATGATAAAGTAATTCCCCTTTTCTATCATTGCACAAACCAGACTCATCTTTTGTGAAACATCAGCCATATAGTGTTTACTCGGATGGCACAATCCAGTGATATTAAACCCCTTTTCCATAAATTTTCTATTCTTCAAAATAATATCCACAAAGATACAAATTTTAAAACAGCGTCTAAATTTTCTAAAAAAGGTAGGAAAAATTTCCTAATTAGGAAATTTTTCCTACCTTTGCCTTGTTACTAAATTTAATAGAAATAAAATGAAGATTGAACCGACTAAATCGGAGTTAGAAATTTTGCAAGTTTTGTGGGAAAAAGGACCTTCAACGGTAAGGGAAGTCAATGATTTTTTGAATGACCAAACCCGTGAAGTGCAGTATGCCTCTACCTTGAAATTGATGCAAATTATGGTGGAAAAAAAGATGCTTTCACGAGATGAAACCAGCATGAAACACGTTTACAGGGTGATTTTGGAAGAACAATCTACCAAAGGAGACTTGCTCAATAAATTCGTGGATTCGATGTATAAAGGCTCTGTCAGTAGCATGATGATGCAGTTGTTGGGCAATAAAAAAACCGATGAAAAAGAATTGCAAGCGATAAAGGAGATTTTGAAAAAATTAGATAATGAATAGCCTCTAAACCATATAGCTATGAACATACTCTTATTCAATCAGATTTTAGCCGATAAAACCATTCATTCACTTTGCTGGATGTTGATTCACTCGCTTTGGCAAGGCTTTTTATTAACGGTTTTGGTGGGGATTATTATGGTTTTTACACGCCAGTCGAAGGCGGTAATTCGGTATAATTTACTGGTGGCTTCGTTGTTGACTTTCTTTGTGTGTATTATATGCACGGGCGTTTATGTGTTTGCAAATATGGAAAATATGGATGCCCAGATATTTCTACAACTATTTGATAAACAGAAAGATAGTAATTTTAATAATACTCAAAATCAGCATATTATTCTCTTAGGAATCATTGATTTTATGAATCAAAATGCTGGAATTATTGTCAATATTTGGCTATTTTTTATCCTGTTTAGTTGTCTTCTTTCTGTCAAAGATATTTCATCTATTATTCAGATTCGGCGTAAAAAAATCACCTCGGTTGAAGATTTTTGGGAGCAAAAAGTACGTGAATTATCGGCAAAAATTCAGATTTCAAAACCAGTTCAATTTCTTCAATCGGGTATTGCCCAAGTCCCGATGGTGGTTGGGCATTTCAAACCCGTTATTTTGTTTCCAATTGGTTTGTTAGCTGCTATTTCAGCCGAAGAAATTGAGGCAATTTTGATTCATGAACTCGCCCACATCAAGCGGAATGACTATTTGGTGAACATTTTTCAGAGAATCTTGGAAACCATATTTTTCTTTAATCCTTGCATTTGGTGGGTATCGTCTTTGATAAAAATTGAACGTGAAAATTGCTGTGATGATTTTGCCATTTCCCTGACCAACAGCAAAAGAATCTACATTCAAGCCTTAGTTTCTTTTCAAGAATTTTACTTACAAAAACCCGTTTTGGCAATGGGTTTCTTTGGTCAAAAAAATCGTTTATTGCAACGGGTTCTCAGAATTGTTGAAAATAAAAACAAAGCACTCAACGATTTTGAAAAGACCTTTGTCACCTCTTGTTTGTCAGTTTTGGGGGCAGTAGTTTTCATGTCTTTTCAAGTTTCTGAACCTGTTTTACAAACAAAAAACTTTACAACAACAACCACTACCAGAACGACTACAACTACCACTGAAAATACAGAAGATGATGCTCCTTTAAAGCCCAAAAAAAACCTTAAAAAGCAAATATTTATTCCACAAAATACTGATAATCAAACACTTGATTATAGAATAGCCAAAAGTAATTCCACTCCTACTGACTCTACTATCCGAACACAATCACCTACTGAGGAGGATATGGAAATAGCAATGGAAGATGAAAAAAATGCCCAAGAACGACTGAAATCTAAGCCCAAATTCAGTAAAAATAAGCGGGGAGTAAGTACCGAAAAAATAACGATAAACACGGTTGATGAACACAAAACTACCTTTAATTATGAAGTAGTAATCCGCTATTTTGCAGATAGTTACGAGGTTGTGGAAGAGCATGGAAAAATCACAAAATTGTACTACGAAGGCAATCTAATTGCAACCGAAGATTTAGAAAATTATAAAGATACCATTCAAAAAGTCATCACAAAAGCGAAGGCATAAACGCAATAAATCAATGAAAAATATATTTCTGGTAAGCTATTTCATGCTTACGAGCATGGCTATTTTTGCCCAAACTGGCAAAGTCTATGGTGAAATTTTAGGTTCAAACAAAAAGCCTATTGAAGGGGCAGTTGTTTCTTTATTGAAAGCCAAAGATTCTACTTTTGTGAAAGCCTCCATCGCAGATTTGGAAGGGAAATTTGAGTTCTTAAATCAAAAAGAAGGCTCGTATTTCTTGACGATTACACACATAGGTTTTCAAAAATATACGTATCCAGTTTTCACATTGGCAAATTCAGTTTTGGAAATTCCAAGCATTCAATTAATGGAAGATTCCAAGACTTTGAACGAAGTAACGGTTTCTGCCAAAAAGCCTTTTGTAGAAAGACGAATTGACCGCACGATTGTAAATCCAGATGCTTTAATTAGTAATGCAGGGGCAAATTCTTTAGAAGTTTTGGAAAAAGCACCAGGCGTTCAGGTGGATTTTAATGGAATTATTAGTCTGAAAGGAAAACCTGGCGTGGTAGTTTTTATTGATGATAAACCTACGTATTTATCCGCCGCAGATTTGGCAAATTACTTGCGTTCTTTACCTTCGGGGTCAATCGAAACCATTGAAATTATGACTAATCCGCCCGCAAAATACGAGGCTGCGGGCAATGCTGGGGTTATTAATATCAAGTTGAAACGCAACAAAACCAAGGGCTTGAACGGCGGATTCAACGTCAATTATGGACAAGGGCGTTACGCACGGACGAACAACAGTCTTAACTTTAATTACAGAATCAATAAAATCAATTTCTTTACCAATGCCAGTTATAACATCAATAATACCTACCAAGATTTGACGATTACTCGCCAATATTTTAAACCCA
>JAAFJL010000246.1 GCA_013298865.1 Cytophagales bacterium
TTTATGAGCAGTCTGAGCAATCTCTGCCGCTTTATAATAGCCAATTTTAGTATTCAACGCAGTCACTAACATCAAAGAATTATTTACGTGCTTTTTGATATTTTCGTGTAAAGGCTCTATACCCTCAGCACATTTATCATTGAAAGCCACACAGACATCTCCAATCAATCTTGCAGAATGAAGGAAATTATAAATCATCATTGGTTTGAAGACATTCAGCTCAAAATGTCCCATTGAACCTCCAATGTTTATCGCAACGTCATTTCCCATGACTTGTGCGGCAACCATTGTCATGGCTTCGCATTGCGTAGGATTTACTTTCCCTGGCATAATCGAAGACCCTGGCTCATTGTCTGGAATGTGGATTTCGCCAATGCCAGAACGTGGTCCAGACGACAACATTCTAATATCATTCCCAATTTTCATCAGACTAACTGCCACGGTTTTCAATGCTCCGTGAGCTTCCACGATTGCATCATGGGCAGCCAAAGCCTCAAATTTATTCTCGGCAGTGATAAAAGGAATTTCTGTTAAATCAGCAATATGCTTGGCAACATTTACAGAATATCCTTTTGGCGTATTAATTCCTGTACCCACGGCTGTACCGCCCAAAGCTAACTCAGAAAGATGTTCAAGTGTATTATTGATGGCTTTTAGTCCGTGATTTAACTGAGAAACATAACCCGAAAATTCTTGTCCCAATGTCAAAGGAGTTGCGTCCATAAAGTGTGTACGACCAATTTTTACAACATCTTTAAAGGCAATTACTTTTCTTTGCAGGGTATCTCTCAGTTTGGTAATCCCTGGAATGGTTACTTCTAACAAAATTTTATACGCCGCAATGTGCATTGCCGTAGGGAAAGTATCGTTTGAAGATTGAGATTTATTGACATCATCGTTCGGGTGAACAATCTTCTGCTCGTCCATCAGACTACCGCCATTAATTACGTGAGCCCTGTACGCAATTACTTCATTACAATTCATGTTCGACTGTGTACCCGAACCCGTCTGCCAAACCACCAACGGAAACTGATCATCTAATTTACCAGTAAGGATTTCGTCACAAACTTGTCCGATAAGGTTTTTCTTTTCTTCAGACAAAACTCCAGCATCAAAATTGGTCAAAGCCGCTGCTTTTTTCAAATAAGCGAATGCCTTGATAATCTCTTTTGGCATTTTATTAATGTCTTGGGCAATCGGGAAATTCATGATTGAGCGTTGCGTTTGAGCCCCCCAATATACGTTTACGGGAACTTCCACTTTCCCCATCGTATCTTTTTCTATTCTGTATTCCATTATTTTGATTTGAAAATTTGAGTTTTTATTAGCGATAAGTTATGAGCTTTGAGCAATGAGTTTTAGTAATTACTCCTAAAATACTGATTTTGAATCAATTATGCACATGGCTAACTCTAATTGCTCATAAATGGATACTTACAACTAATAAAATATACGTAAAGGTAAATCAGAAACGAAAAAAGAGGAATCATTTTCAGCAAAAAAAACTTAGTTTTGTTGTAAAACATTCAACCAATAAAATCATGCTAACCGTTTACGGAATACCCAATTGCGATACTGTCAAGAAATCTTTGACTTGGCTCAAAGAACATGGAATTGAATTTGAATTTCATGATTACAAGAAAAAAGGCATTTCTACCGAAAAATTAGCAGAATGGCTATCCCAAGAATCCCACGCAAAATTGATTAATAGAACTGGCACAACTTGGAAAAAATTACCAGATGAAATAAAAGCTGGAGTTACCGACAATCAGTCTGCGATGGAAGTAATGTTGCAAAATACCTCCGCCATCAAACGTCCAATTATAGAAAGCGACAAAATCTTGGCTTTAGGTTTTGATGTAAAAAAATATGAAGAGATTTTTGGGTAAGTTTTAGTCGTTTCATGAAGATAAACCATCTATAAAATTAACAAATTATCCTATGCAAGAATTTTTAACCATTAATAAATTTAGCGACGAAGATTCGTATAACAATCTGCTCTATATCTTAGAGAAAGATGGAATTCCTTATCAGACTGAGGTTTTTAGAGAAAGAATAGAGCCTATATATCTAACTACGTTACCTGCTGAGTATCATGTAAAAGTTGCTGCTGAGCAATTTGTAAGAGTTAACGAACTGCTCTATAAAATTGCTGCCGAAGAGATTTCTAAGGTAGATAAAAGCTACTATTTATTTGATTTTTCAGACCAAGAATTATACAATATTCTTGCAAAACCTGACGAATGGTCTGCTTTTGACTATCAATTATCCCAGAAAATATTAGCAGATAAAGGAAAAGCTGTTGACGCAGATTTTATTGCAACTCTAAGAAAAGCTCGGTTAGAAAATTTGGCGAAACACGAAGGAAAACAAAGTAATCAGGTAATATTAGGTTATTTATTTGCCATGACGGGCGGTTTAGTTGGTATCGCAATTGGTTGGAATTTAAGGACTTCAAAGAAAACACTACCCAATGGCGAGCAGATTTTCAACTACCAAGAAAATGACAGAAAACATGGTCTAAGAATTCAGATTTTAGGGATATTTATGGTAATATTTTGGATTTTATTCAATAGTATAGATTACATAAAAGAGGCGTTTTAACGTGCTATATAAATAACATAAGTGCTTGATTTTAAATAAATTATGAATAGGAATAAGTTTGTTTAGGAAAGTCTGGTGAGACACCAGCCTTGAAGAAAGAATTTTTAATGTTTTCTTCTCGTATGCTAACAGATTGGTTTAATGATACTCTAACAAAAAATATCATCCCCCTGTCATTGCGAGGCACGAAGCAATCTGTTGGATTGATGGGGAAGAGTTTGATGTTTTCTTCTCGAAAGCTGACAGATTGCTTCGTGTCTCGCAATGAAATACCCCTTGCCGTTCTCTATTGTTTTTCTAAAATGGTAAATCTGTCCCAATAGTAGCTTCTGATAATGTTACTTTCTTTATTTGTTCTTCTATTGACTCAATAAATTTGATAGAGTTAGAAACATTATTAAATATTAAAATACTTTCTTGATAGTTTAACACAGGGTTGTCGTGAGCAAAGCTCTTATTATTTCTTATATCATTAAAAGCTTCAATTAGATTTATTGAATATTTTAAAATTTTTTCAGCCATTACAGATTCAATATGTTTACTTTCAACAAGAAATTTGATATACCTTCCAAACAAAGCATTCAATGATTCTGATTTGTCATAAGTTATTAAATGTCTTATGTGAAGTTCTCGTAAATAGCGGAATGTAAACGTATGTAATCTATCCAGAGCAACCTCTGGTTCATCCTTTTCAATGCTTTCTCGGATTGATTTTGCCAAAAGGTTAAAATCTTTGTCATCTACATTGGGTTGTATTACATCAATGTGTTCTACAATACTTTTTTGTTTAAGTTTTTCTGCAATTATTATACATTCCTTATACAGTTGTTCATCATCACGTGGGTCAATTTCATTAATATGCACTTTTGAAAGCCAATATTCGCAAAAACCGCTAAGCAATTTCCCAAATGTATAATTTGATTCAATTTTAATAAAATGTCGGAGTCTATTTGCTTTTGAATTTGAGGCATAATGATACTTTTCATTATTTATATCAAGTCCAACAACTTCACCAACAAACTCTTGAAAAGTTCTATCAGAAAAGTCCATTACGTAGCCACTTTTCATTTTCAAAAAACTTTCAATATTAGCTTTTTCAATAAATGTTAATTCAGCCATTAATTTTTATAATTTAAGTAATATAAGTTCTCCCAAATTTACAATCTGGACAAATTTAAATTTATGCCTTTATAGTAACTTTCTCTTCTACTCCACCTCCAACAAATCCTTCTCCCCAACCTGTTGTCTCCATAGTTGGAATCCCACCATGGGGACAAATTAATCAAAAAGCCATTCCAAAATAATTGAAATGGCTTTTGATTAATTAATGTTTGGGCTTTGTCTTGTGCCTTTTATGTTTATTACTTCAATAATTTCTTGATTAATACGATAATATAAAACGGTATGTCGATTAACTACGCATCTTCTAAGACCTTCCATTTTTTCAGAACTTGGAAACATAAAAGGCATTATTGCCAATTGTTTTACAGCTTTTGAAATATCGGTTAAAAACTTCAATTTTACACTTTCAGACCATTCTTCATCAAGATAATCGGCGATTTTTTCAATATTTGACTTTGCTTTTTCAGAAAAAATAATGGTAAAACTCATAGTCCGTATTTTGTAAAAATTTCTTGATAAGTATAAGTTTTACCTGCTTCAATGTCTTTAATTCCTTCTTTAATTTCAGCCTTATCACTTTCAGAAAGTTCATCCCAAAAATCTGTATCAGTATTGACACTTCTGCCTAATAAAGTTTTTACAGCATTGAGTACGTCATTGTCCTGCAAATGGTCAATGAGAATATGTAATTCCGATTTAAGTTGTAATGTACTCATGTCGATATGGTTTTTGTAAAAATAACGAAAAGTGCTGAGATTATAATCACTCCACCTCCAACAAATCCTTCTCTCCAACCTGTTGTCTCCACATCGCATAGTATAAGCCTTTGTGTTCCAAGAGTTCGTCGTGTGAGCCGTTTTCTACGATTTTGCCTTTTTCTAATACAAAAATCTTTGTGGCGTGCATGATGGTGCTGAGGCGGTGGGCAATCACGATGGTCAAGTGCGTTGTACCTGCCGATACGTCTCTGATGGTTTCGGAAATTTCTTCTTCCGTCAAGGAGTCCAAAGAAGAGGTTGCTTCGTCAAAAACCAAGAGGTTCGGATTGCGTAATAATGCCCTGGCAATGCTCAAACGCTGTTTTTCTCCTCCCGATACTTTCACGCCACCTTCACCAATGACGGTATCTAAACCATTATCAGCACGGTCTAAAAGCGTATGACAAGCCGCTTTTCTCAATACGTCTAAACATTGTTCGTCCGTTGCGGTTGGGTTTACGAATAATAAATTTTCTCTGATTGTACCCGAAAATAGTTGTGTATCTTGGGTAACAAAACCAATTCTTTCACGCAATTGGTCGAAATCTATTTCATCAAAATTATGTCCGTTGTAGAGAATTTTTCCTTCTTTCGGACGGTATAATCCCACCAATAATTTCACCAAAGTTGATTTCCCAGAACCCGAAGGACCTACAAAAGCAATGGTTTCGCCTTGTTGGGCTTTGAAAGTAATATTCCGCAAGGCATCTTTATTGGCAGATTGATGTTTGAACTTAACTGCCTGAAATTCAAGTGAATCAATGGTAATAACTGGATACGGATTTTCGGGTTTTACTTCGACAGGAATCTTAAAAATATTATCAAAATTTTGGAGAGAAACCTCCGCCTCACGGTAGGTATTTACCACATTCCCAATCTCTTGGAGTGGTCCGAACAAGAAGAACGAGTAGATATTTAGGGAATAAAATTCCCCAAAAGTGATTTTGTTTTCGTAAATCAAATAAATCAAAACCAAGGTCAAAATCGCTCTGAGTAGGTTCACGCACGTACCCTGCACGAAGGACATTGAACGCACGTATTTTACTTTTTTGAGTTCTAATTTTAAGATTTTCTGAGTCGTAGAATTCAAATGGGCGATTTCTTGTTTTGCCAAACCCAATGATTTTACCAACTCAATATTTCGTAAAGATTCCGTCGTAGAACCCGCCAAACCCGTAGATTCTTTCACAATTTGGGTTTGAATTACTTTGATTTTCTTACTCAGAACCGAACTAATCCAAGCAATAAGTGGTCCCGTTGCCAAGAACAAAGGCAAAATTGACCAATGCACCGTGAAGGCATACGTAGAAATAAAAATCAAGGCAATTCCCGATTGAAAAAGGATGTTAATTCCTACCAAAATCAGTTTCTCAACGTCAGTTCTTACTTTCTGCAAAATCCCCAAAGTCTCGCCCGAACGTTGGTCTTCAAAAGTTTCATAAGGCAATTCCAAAGAGTGACTAATTCCGTCCGCATATATCTGAGCACCAACTCGTTGCGTAACGGTATTGATAAAATAATCTTGGAAATTCTTAGCAACTCGGCTCACAAAAGCCACACCTACCGAAGCCGCAGAAAGCGGTAAAATTGCCATCCAAAAATCGTGCGAAGAGTGTGTCCCAGACCGATAGACGGTAGCTACATCGTCAATAATTTTACGAAAAATATAAGGATCAAGAAGGGAAAAAATCTGGTTGATGGCAGCCAAACCCAATGCTCCGAGGACGGTGAGTTTGTATTGTTTAAGGTAACGTAATAGTACTTTCATGAGGGTTATTTTTGTATTTGCTAATGTCAAATAATTAACCCGAAACTTGAAAATATAGTTCTTTTGGAGGAAT
>JAAFJL010000247.1 GCA_013298865.1 Cytophagales bacterium
ATGTACTAAAATCAGTTGGTGATGGAAAAGTAAAGACCATCAAAGTTTCCCCGAAACAAAACGTAGAAAAAAATCAAATTTTGATAGAGTTTGAATAAGGAATTATTTGAAATGGTAACGAATACCAATGGCACTATTTCCTAATGCAATGTATGGGTTAAATGAATAAAATGTTCGTACATCATCTGAAGTAGTAGTGGTTTTATCATTATTATTTAACTTATCTTGTGAGGTTTTATACAAGACTTTTTCTAATGAAATTAGATTAATATTGCCTACTCTTAAAGAAAAAGCCCATTTGGGATTGAGAAAATAAATAATTCCAGGATATGCACCAATGTTAAACCTTATTCTCGTGGTTTCGCTAATATCTAAAAGAGAAATTATTGAATTTGGATAGCTGATAATCTGTTCGTTAAAATTTCTTTCTGAATTGTAATAAGTGTTAAAACCTGCTCCACCATATATCCCGAATTTTTTGGAAAACATCTTGTAGTACTCTCTGTCATAACCTAAAAAATAACCTTTACCAGAATTAGATATTGGTGAAGTAGTAATGTCGCTTATACCAATGCTAAAAATGTTTGCGACATTATTCTTTGAGAATATTCCCATTGATAAGTTAAAATTGGTAAATGTGTTTTTCCTTTCAAATGAATTACCTGAAATATATTTAGAGGATGATTCTTCAATCCCAATTGTCCCAGAGACAAATAACCTACCTTTTTGAGTTGTAGAATCTGTTTGCGAAAATAAATTACAAGAAGTTAACGAAAGCAAAAGTGTAATTTTATAGAAGATTTTCATGGTAGATTATTTTAAAAGTTTTTGCCAATACCAATATTGAGAGAATAAAAACTTAGACGGCTTTTTAGTGCTATGTTAGAAATTGAATACTCATCAGTACGGCTATATGAATACGAAACATCAGCCAACGATGTTTCGGCATTGATAAAGAATGATTTACCTATAAAGTAGCGCAGCCCAGTATTTATACCAATACTTAATTGATAGATTTTTTGTGTTGGCAAGTCTATAAGACTTGTTGCAGTGTTTGTAATTTGCCTATTTGTTAAAGTATACGATAAGTTAGAATTTGCTTCTACAACTAAATATAAATTATTCATTACAGGTATATATCTATCTAAAAAATAATCTACACTAAATGTTTTTCTATTGAAATTAGAAAAATATCCATTACTACTACTATTATTAAAACCTGAGAATTTGTAATTATAGTAACGGTAATCTATTCCTAAGCCTTGAGCAATATTATTCCTGATAAACTTCCCTTTTTTTAATCCTAAATATACATCATTTGTAACATCTTTTGATGTTTGAAGGCTGTTGAGGCTATTATCAAAGGTATATCCAGAATACCTACCTTCAACTACCCAGAATTTATCGCCTTTTTGAGTTTGAGAGAAAGAGAATGATATGCCCGTAAACAGGCAAAGTAACGTAAGAAAGATTTTTTTCATAAGCGTGAGAGATACTGATTTTAAAATAGGAAAAACTACATTCGTTCTGAGTGTAGAATGTACTTTTCAAAAGTACTACTTTTTTTCATTGATGATTTTATGAATAGTATTTTTTTGAAATTTAATTTTCTAAGGAACGGTAAAATAATAACTTATAAAATTTTAGGATAATTGTTTTACAGATAGTTTTGTCAGTTTTTGAAGCGAATAGTATCGGGCAACGGTTGCAGTTATTTAATGAAAGAACAGGCAAAAATAGCTTTTAAAGAATCGCATAAAAATTATAAGTCATTGTTTTATCGTTCCTAAAAACCTCAAAAACAAAAAAGTCTTTTGATTGCTCAAAAGACTTTTTGTTGACCGACTAGGATTCGAACCTAGAAAAACGATACCAAAAACCGTTGTGTTACCATTACACCATCAGTCAATATAACCGTGAGATTATGATACAAAATTACAGTTTATGTCTGAATATGTCAAGTAACCTTCAAAAAAAACTTTCTTTTTTGGGAAATAATTTTCTTTTGAATGAGGTATCAGATTGGTTTTCAGGCTATTATTCAATGTTTTTTCACTGAAAAAAATATTACTTTAAGCAATTGCAGAAGTCTCAACACCTGCACTTATCTTCTTCACTAAGCCTTGCAAGACATTTCCTGGACCACATTCAATGAAATTTGTTGCTCCGTCCGCAACCATATTTTCTACCGATTGTGTCCAACGAACAGCCCCTGTAAGTTGTGCAATCAAATTGGCTTTGATAGTTGCCACATCCTGGGAAGGCTGTGCATTAACATTCTGATATATCGGACAAGAAGGTGCTTTAAAAACCGTTGCCTCAATTGCAGTAGCCAATTCTTCACGGGCAGGCTGCATCAAAGGCGAGTGAAATGCCCCGCCCACAGGCAAAGGAAGTACTCGTTTTGCACCAGCTTCTTTCAATTTTTCTCCTGCTTTGGCAATTCCTTCCATCGAACCAGAAATCACTACTTGCCCTGGGCAGTTAAAATTAGCAGCTACCACGATTTCGTCTGTAATTGAATCACAAATTTCTGAGATTTTAGCATCTTCTAACCCTAAAACTGCTGCCATTGTCGAAGGTTGCACTTCACAGGCTTTTTGCATAGCTAAAGCACGCTGAAGTACCAATTTTAGTCCATCTTCAAAACTCAACGCACCTGCCGAAACCAAAGCAGAAAACTCTCCGAGTGAATGCCCTGCCACCATATCTGGCTGAAAATCAGAGGATTCCATGGCTTTAATAACAGAATGAATAAAAATGGCAGGCTGAGTAACTTTGGTTTGTTTGAGTGCCTCTGCTTCGCCTTCAAACATAATATCGGTGATTCTGTATCCTAAAACTTCGTTGGCTTTTTCAAACAAATTACGGGCAGATTCAGAATTATCATAAAGGTCTTTGCCCATGCCTTTGAACTGTGAGCCTTGTCCAGGAAATACGTATGCTTTCTTCATAAAATAGTTGGGGGATTATTCTTTGTGATTTAATAAATCGTGTTACAAAATTCAGCAATTTATTACAAACCTACAAAAAACGTTCACGCATTTCTGGAGTTGGGATTCTACAATGGTCTGATTTTCCGAAAAATTTGTATCTATATTTAGCAATTAAATCGTAGAAAAAATCTCGAAGCCAAATCGGGAAAATCCTCAGAACCTTGAACCATTTCCAAGCTCCCGACAGGCGAGACGCTACCAATAAAGCGGCTTCTGATTTTATAAAAACTGTATTATCAGAAATCAGCATAACTGTATCTAACTTACTGATATTGATAGGTTTATAATTTAATTTACCCAATAATTCTTGTGCAATTTCTGACTGGAGGGACACAAAAAGAAACTGTTTTTCTGGGTCATTATCAATCACTAAATTGATAGAATTATTGCAAAAATTACACACTCCGTCGAAGAGAATAATATCTTTTTGGGGGAAGTTGGGCAGTGTGTTCATGATTATCAATTTGGAAATGCGTTAATTTGAAAATTTTAGGTAAGAAGGAGATTCTTTTCAAAAATGCCATCTCACCTGAAACTTCCCTTCTGTTCGATGCGGCACTGAGATTTCTTCTAAACCTGAGCCAATAGTCTCTGAATCAGTTAGTTTTGTTCTGGAAATCTTTAGCCAAAGGTCTAAATTTTTGGTCAATTTATACTGAGCTACTGCATAAAATCTTGTTCCGTGATTGTAATACGCAGGATATGAAAAGGCGTAAAGTACGTCATTTTCATAAAAATATTGGCGGTTGTCGTAATCTTCCGTGTTGAAAAGGGCGACTCTGCCCGACAAAGAGAATTTTCCTAAGTCTAATTCTACGTCTTGTGCAATGGCAAATCCTTGGGTAGATGCTTGTCCTTTAAACTTGAATTGACTGTACGAGGCTCTGGTTTGAAATCGTAAAATTGATGAATATTTCCAATCAAAATTAGCTAAAATTTGTCGCCGAACACGTCTTTTTACCACCGTAATTTCATCGTTTTTGGGTTTATTATTCACAATAATTACAACTGCTTCTTTGGTATTTTCTTCTTTATGCTCTTCTCGGTATTGTACAAAAAACGATTGATATTTATTGACTTGATACTGCCCTCTTATTAAACCATCAAAACCTTCAGAAGGTTGCTTATCTAAGCCAAATTTGAACCATTTGAATCTGAAATAATCAAGATAACCAGATACTAATATTTTTGGAGTAAAATAATGCTTTATTCCGCCATAGATTCCTATTTCATTGATATTTCTTGAACTTTCGGCAAAAGAATTAGCATAAAAACTATGAAAATCTTTGTCATAATTTCTGAATAATACGGCAATGTCTGTCTTCTTTCCAAAACTTGCTAAAAGTCCATCGACAGTACCCCAACCACCCGATTGTGAACGAGCTGTTTCCCCGAAAAAATTATAATTCCTGACTGAGAAAGAGTAGTGCAAACCTGCCAAAAAATTCTGATTCCCTTTGAATTCGTGAAGGTTATAGGGCTTGTCAGTTTTTTGAAGTGGAATGTCAAAATTGGTTTGTAGAGCTGTTAATCCTATCATCAAATTTCCTGTCGGGTTTCGGTAAGTGATGTCTGTACCTAAATTTCGTTCTCGAATCGAATGAAAATCTTCTTGTTCAGAAAGCGTTCTGTGCAAGCCCGAAGTTTGGAGAGAAGAGGCATTTATTGGATTATTATCTTTGCTATAAATCAGGTTCGCATCTCGTTTTATGTTGGAATAAAACCCTGTAACTTCCAGATTACCAAATTGATACGCTGCGGTAGCACCTCTGAAAAAGTTCATCTCCATTGCCGATGAATAAGGACGAATACCGAGGTGACTCCGCCTAACGGTCAGCACTGTTTCTGAACCTTTTCCAATAGCAAAACCTGCTGAGGTAATAAGACCTTGACCAAATTGAAGTTGATAATCGCCAACGAGAAGGTTTTTGAGATGCCCTTTATTTTGTATTTGTAGATGAAAAGAAGCAAAATCTGTATAGCTCTTTTCGCCCTCATCTTTTTCTGTGGTAAAGCCCAAGCTAAAGTCTTTTCTCGAATAAAATTTGTAACGAGCATAGAGTTTTCCAGACGAACCTTCGTACCGAACTTTACTCCGAGAATCGGGTTCAGTAAAACCTTTTTTTGTCTCTAAAATCTGACTATATCTGAGTAAAAGAGAATGATTTGCTTCTGAAAAATCAGGGTTTAATGAGAATGCTTGACCTACTTTTACAAAAGGAATTAATCGGAAAATGGTGGACAAATCAAACTCAGGAATTGCTTGTAACTCATAGATAGACAGCAGGTTATCGTTATTTTTGCGATATTCAAAAAAGGCATTAAGCTGAGTTTGAGACAAGAGATAAAGGGCAGAAAGTTCCTCACGAGAAACACGATTGAGATCCAATGGATTGAGGTATAGCTGAAAGAGCGATTCGTACAAATCATCCATATTGTCCGTTTGGGGATTGCCAACTAAATCCTGCAAAAAATCCCTCACATTAATTTCCTGATGGGGATATTCTTGGGCATACACAACACAGTGATTCAGCCATAGGAGTACGGCGAAAATGACTTTTTTCAAAATAAATTATTATTATAGTGGTTATTTTTTCGATGCTCGATTTTGGTTTTTCGATGCTCGATTTACTCTTTCTTACTTGTGTATGATAAAAACTTAGGACTTAATACCTAATACTTGGTACATTTTCCTACTTCAATTCTTGTAAAAGTTTGTTGGCAAAAATGAATTCGTGTAATTCTGGAACGGACGAAGTACGAATATTAGAATTATCGCCTTCCCAGAGTTTTTTGCCTTTGTAAAGAAACATGATTTTTTCGCCCATACCAATCACAGAGTTCATATCGTGGGTAATCACGATGGTCGTGATGCCAAATTCGTCCGTGATTTCTTTGATTAAATCATCAATTCTGACAGAGGTTAGTGGGTCAAGACCAGAGTTTGGTTCATCACAAAAAAGGTATTTTGGGTTCATCACAATAGCCCGTGCAATACCGACCCGTTTTTTCATTCCTCCCGAAATCTCAGAAGGCATTCTTGGTCCTGCATTTTCTAATTGAACCCTTTGCAGACAAAATTCTGCACGGTCAAGTTTTTCTTTTTCGGACATATCCGTGAGCATATCCAATGGGAATTTCACGTTTTCGAGAACCGTTTTAGAATCAAATAATGCCCCACCCTGAAAGAGAACGCCCATTTCTCGACGAATTGTTTTACGAGTATCCTCATCAGAATTATGAAAATCTCGCCCGTCGTACAGGACTTGTCCCATTTCAGGTTTCACAATTCCAATCATACATTTCAGCAAAACGCTTTTTC
>JAAFJL010000248.1 GCA_013298865.1 Cytophagales bacterium
ATCTTACTCTCTGAAAATGAGATAATTACAATTAATACTTTTGAAAAATTAATTCAGTTAGCCAAAGACGGAGCGGTGATTGTTGTTCATAATCAATTACCCAAAAACGTGGAAGGATTGAATAATTTATCAGAAAGACAAGCAAAATTTAAGAGCCTAATTGCTCAATTGAATTTCGTGAAAAATCAAGGAGTTTCTGTGGCAAAAATTGGGAAAGGGGCTTTTATGTTAGGAGAAAATTTAGAGGAAATACTGACGGCTGCAAAGGTGCAAAGGGAGACAATGATTGATGTTGGTTTACAATGTATTCGTAAAAATACCATAAACACACGGAAGTCGTCCTTCAAAAGAACGACTTCCGTAAATTCTGAAAACCTACAAGGTAAGACTTACTTTATCAATAATCAGTCGGATAAAAACTTTGAGGGTTGGGTGAAAATTGAGACTCCTTTTCAGTCTATTGCCCTCTATAATCCAATGAATAAGAGCTTAGGATTGGCAAAAATCAAGGCAAAAAACCAAGAAGTTTATCTGCAAATTACGGCAGGTGAATCGGTGATTTTAGAAACCCAAAACGGGGTAATTAAAGGCAATAAATATCCTTATTTCAAAGCCATTGCTCAACCCCAAGAATTGACTGAAAACTGGCAAATAAAATTCACCGAAGGCGGAGAAGTTTTACCCAAAACCATTGAAACAAAAACCCAACAATCATGGACGAATTTTGAGGGAGACGATTATAAAAACTTCTCTGGTACAGCTACTTACGTACATACATTTGCAAATCCAAATACTTCTAAATCAGGTTATTGGCTTGATTTAGGCAAAGTTTCTGAATCTGCGAGTGTGCGTATTAACGGACAAATTATAGGAACATTATTAGGTCCAGCATATCGTATTTTTGTGCCTTCAAAGCTCTTGAAATCTCAGAATATTTTAACAATTGAAGTTTCAAATTCTATGGCAAATCGGGTGATTGCTTTGGAGAAAAAGGGCGTTGTTTGGCAGCAATTTTATAACATCAATATCTCCGCAAGATTGAAGCAAAACTTAGGAGAAAATGGCTATTTTACCACCAAAAATTGGACTCCGAAAGCGTCTGGGATTTTGGGGAAGGTTACGCTGACGGCGGTTGAGGTTTTGGAGTGATTTTTTGTTTTGGGAAATTTGGTTTAACTTGGTTGGGGACATCGAAGGGCGGTGGGTAGCTGTGGGTTTATTGCGGTTATTTATTCATATACCCACTTTATAAAGATAAACCCACAATAAACAGATTGAAATTTAGATAAATAACTATGGGACTATTTGACTTTATTTTTGGTAAAACGATAAAAATTGAGCATAGCTTTTTTGGACAAATGCTTTATATGCAGATTAAGAAGCACTCGAAAGAAAATTACTTTGAATGTGAACGATATTTTAAACCAAAAAATGATAAAATTGATATTGGTATTGAGGGTGATATTGAAGGTCCTACTCAAAGGCAAATTGATTTTTTTGAAAACATAGAAAATAATTATGCAAATTTTTTACACTCAATTATAATTTTGATTGAAAATGAATTTAGAAATTGGAAAGAAGGTTTTAAGATTAATAATTTTGAGAAAGAATTTATACCCGTTTATCTATTCATTCCAAGGTGTGAAACAGAACCTATAATTTGGGAAATTGCATTTGAGAGTGAACATAATAAAAATCATTCGTTTACTCTGACAATGGAGAATTTTAAAGCAACAGATATTATAATTGATGATTAGACTGTTTGTCAGTAACCACTCTTCATCCCATAGGTGGTGGCGTATCGTCGCTGACTACTTCAAGAAAATGTAAACTAAAAAATGATTGTCCCAGAAAACTTTACAGATTTTTTATATTGGTTTAAAGAGCAAACTGAGGTTTCTTGGAGTATCGAATCAAAATTGGTACAAGAAGATAAATGGCTTCTTGGGGCTAAATGGACTTGTTTGGAAGAATATCAGATTGATCAGATTGAAAATAAATTTCAAATAAAATTTTCTCCTGACCATCGGGAGCTCTTGAAAATCTTACATACAATAAATAGAAAGGACGAGAGTAAAGAATATCAGAATTTCTTTAATTGGTTAGAAGATGAGAACAAGATAAAAGATAAGCTCAATTACCCATACAATACGTTATTGCAGGATAGAATTTGGCTGAAATCTTGGGGTGAAAAACCTGATTCGGATAAAGAAAAGAAAATTAGATTTAATGATTGGTATAATGTAGCTCCAAAACTTATTCCAATATATAGTCATCGTTACGTTGTGAGTGAACCGCTAAAAGTTGGGAATCCTGTCTTATCTGTTTTTGGTGCTGATACGATAATATATGGTTGGAATATAAGGAGTTATCTTCTTACAGAATTTTGCAATTTTATGTCAAATGATTTATTTCAATCAAAATATAATGATGAAGGTGTTGAATGGTGTTCTGAATATAAGGACGAAATTCAAAATATTTTTGATAATGATTGGCTTAATTGTAGTTACGATATGCTTCCTTACTGGGGTGAGTTAATTGAACATTCTGAGGGTGGCTGGAAATATCAGTCACGATAACAAATTTTCACGATTTGACAACTTATTTCATCAAATAACTTTTGCACAATGGTATAGTACAGTGCAGAAGGCAGACCCAAAGTAAAACAAGGGGCAGGGAGACATTTAATGTTTATGTCTGATACACTTTTTGACGATGATTTGAAATAATGAAGACATACCTTTTTTTATCCTATCGAACTTATTTCAAATAATTCATAAATATTCGTTTTTATTTATCAAAAAAGCTCGCTGAATTCAATTCAGCGAGCTTTTTTGATAAATTATGGTGAGATTTTACTTCAAATTCAAATTCTCAAAACTCGAAATATCAATTACTTTTTCAAGGTCTTCGTCGTAGGTTACTTTTATTTTGTCGCCAATTTGAGAAATCGGTAATTGGGTTGAAATATTTGAAGAACCTACAAAAACCTTTGGACTGTCTTTCAGGATAAAATAATAAAAACTGTTTCCATTCTTCACATCATTTTGGATGCGGACTATTGTCGAAGTCACTTCTTTTTTGACCGATGGCGTATTGCCAGAAAGTTTATTCCCTGTCATGTTGTAGGTATTTTTGAAAGAGGTCAACGTCTCTCTCAACGTATTGCCTACGCCCACAACTGTGTAGTCGTTAATGCCCACCATTGCGTACATTTTGACCAATCCGCCATTGTCTTTCAACGCCATCACGTAAGTAGGAATATTGTTGATATTATACGGAATTGGCGTGGTGGCTCGGTATCCTTTTTCCTGCACTTTTCCTTCGGCAGAATGCTGTGCTGCCAATTCGGTAGCCCCACTTTGCTTGTAATACGTTGCCTCTTTGGTACGAGTATCAACCAACATAAAACCCACCGTCGATTCATCTTTTCCAACCGAAGTCAGTCCTGTGTACCAATAAGATTTGTTGTCTTTTCCATAAACCAAACTCATTCCTTCGGTGGTTTGGAGTTTATCCGTATTGGCAAAATTCCAATAGCCATTTATATACTCGCCCCAATCGTCCAATTGTGCTTGGATAAAATTAGAAGGCTGAACTCTGTCCACCCATTTCGGAACATTATTCAGTCCAAATTGCTGAATATCACCACTTTGGGCATCTATTACGATGACACCGTTGGCATTTTTTCCTCCAAAACCTACTGATTTTCCGTAGGTCGTAATCACCCAATGAGGTTTGCCAGAATCGTCAATCTCAAAACTAAAATCAGTCAGTCCGACCGTGCTATAACCATTAAAATACGCATGACGGCGGAGGTTATCCCCAAAAAATGCACCTTCTTGGTATTTTATTTTGATGGGTTTATTTTGGATAGTTTGTACCAATTTTACATCACGTTCATTGGTAACTGACACCATCACGTACCCAGGCGTACCTTCCGAATTATTAAACCATTTGAAAAAACCACTGTGTTCGAGTGGGGCAACCCAAACCAACTGATTATTGACTTTTTGAATACAAAATTCCCCCAATTCGACTTGACTACCGAGGGCGGGCTGACTACCTAACACTTTTTCGCCCACCAAATTGGCTAACTTTTCATCTACAATCCTGACTTCATCCAATGAAATAGGTGTAATATGGTCGGAGATTTGTTTTCCAGCATTCACTTTACCAATCAATTGCTGGTATTTCTGAGAGTGAAATATCGGACTTGAAGTAACAAATGGTAGCACTGTCACGTAGAGTAAACTTATCAAAAACAAGTATTTAATCCATGCAGGTGCAGGTTTTTGACCCCAACTGACTTTTGTGCCTTTTTCTATGAATTTCATAGAAGTAAAAAGGAAAAAAGAGAGGACTGACAGCAATAAAACGATAATGCCAATTCGTGGAAATCCATACCGTAAGACAGGCATTTGAGAGTAGAATAACAAAAAGGCAACAAGAATAATCAATAGTAGTTTCGGGATATTTTTCATTGTTTTGGTATTTTTTTTGTAAACTTACATGAGTTAATTATTGTTTGTAGATTTTAATGATAAAAGGTTTTGAAGTCGTGTATGTGGACTTAAATCCCTTTTTTTAGATTAAATTAATCTTAATTTTATATGAAAACAACTAATAAAAAGCAGTCAATTATCCATAAATCAGTGTTTATGATAGTTTTACTAACACTTTTCGTGAATTTGAAGATAATAGCACAAGACAGCAAACAAATGGTAAGATTAGCGAAACTTACCATTGATTCCACTCAATTAGTAAGCTATAAAGCCTTTCTCAAAGAAGAAATAGAAGCATCCATTAAACTCGAAGTGGGTGTTTTGACTTTGTATGCAACTTTTGAAAAAAATAAACCTACCCATTTAACTATTTTGGAGATTTATGCAGATAAAACAGCCTACGAAAAGCATATCCAAACGCCCCATTTTAAGAAGTATAAGGCTGGCACAAGTAGTATGGTGAAAGCTATTGAACTTGTGGAAGCTGTGCCATTGATTGATAATATGAAAATCAAATAAAAGCTAATCATTTATTTCCTAATAATCTGAATGTTAGGTAAATGAGAGCATGGTAAAAATGCGGAACGCCGTCTGGCTCATTTTCTTTCTGCCAAATTTCACAAGGAATAGATTTAAAAAGGGTATTGAAAAAAACAGTTGGAGTTTGTCTAAACAGCTTCTCTATTTAGTCTTCAGAAAATCTCCATCAATGATCAATAATTTTACTCCGTTTTTTGTGATAGAACGATGTGAACTCAAATCGTCTGAGACGACATAAGTCATGCCTTTTTCGAGAAAGAAATCTTCTCCATCGTCTAATTCGCTTACAAAATTGCCTTCTAAACAATGCACAATATGCCCTTTCTGACACCAATGATCTGCCAAATAACCAGCAGAATATTCGACAATTCTGAGCCGTAATCCTTCAAAATTCAAGGTTTGCCAATAAGCAATTCCAGTTTCTCCTTGGTGTTCTGTCCTCGGAACTTCGCTCCAATCAATGCAATTAAATGGGATTTTGTACATGATTTTCAAAATTGAATGAATATTTTCTCTCAAAAATAACCATATTCATTATCAGACTATTAGTTTTATATGTAATTTAAGAGAAATTGTAAAAAATAATGTACCAATTTTACCACAAAAGTTACTGGGTGGCACTCCACAAAGAAATCAAAAGTAAATTAGTAGAAAACTTTGTTTTCTTTGTGGAGTGCCACCCAGTGACTTTTGTGGTAAAAAAGAAAGTACATGGTACTTTTAAATTTACAAATTCCCTAAAATCAAATTTCACTTTAACTTTTCACAAAAAATGAAAAAATTATTCCTTGCCTTATTATCCGTAGCTACATTTTCGGCTACTGCCCAATTACGTTTGCCACAACCAAGCCCTGCTGCATCGGTTTCGCAGACGGTCGGAACTACCGATATTGCTGTGAAATATTCTCGTCCGAGTGTAAAAGGACGTGAAGTTTTTGGTAAATTATTACCTTTCGACAAAATCTGGAGAACTGGTGCAAATTCTGCAACGCAAATCACTACGTCAAGCGATATAATGGTTGCAGGGCAAAAATTGATGGCTGGTACATATTCAATTTTCTCAATCCCGACTGCTGGTGACTGGACTTTGATTTTCAATAAAGACGCTGGTGCTTCTGAACAAAATTATGCTCAGGAAAAAGACGCTCTTCGTGTAACTGTAAAGCCTTCAACAGTTGCTAAAGTTGAGTCTTTCACGATTGATTTCTC
>JAAFJL010000249.1 GCA_013298865.1 Cytophagales bacterium
GAGTAGGCGAGGCGGGTTGTCCGTGTGTATGTGCCAACAAAGGAATATTTTTCCATTCTTCAGCCAAAGCCTTAATTTTCTGTAAAATTTCTTGAATTTTTGGAAGTAAAATTTCCTCAGAAGCCTCTTTCAAAGACAAAGGAATAGCGGTATTATTGATGTCTTGAGAAGTGAGTCCGAAGTGGATAAATTCTAAATATTGTTCAATTCCAGCGTTTTCTAATTTATGTTTGATAAAATACTCAACCGCCTTTACGTCATGGTTGGTTACTTTTTCAGTTTCTTTAATCCAAAGTGCGTCTGTTTCACTGAATTGTAGGTAAATATCCCTCAGAGCAGTATATTTAGATTTGTCGAACTGAGCCAATTGTGGCAAAGGAATTTCACAAAGAGCAATAAAATATTCGATTTCGATACGAACACGATATTTGATAAGTCCAAATTCTGAAAAATACGGAGCAAGACTTTCTACTTGCTTACGGTAACGCCCGTCAACGGGAGAAATAGCTGTTAATTGATTGAGTTCCATGGAGTAATTGTGGGAAATAAATCCCAACATTCTGTACTTTTTTTAAGAAAGTACAAAGGTACGGAAAAATAGTAGAGTAGGAGGGAAGGGAAGAAATGAAAATGGTAGTACTTGAAAAGATTTGATTTTGGAAGCCAATGTAAGAATGGGACTGTATTAAATTCCCATTCTTATATTGATATTTTACAGTTAGGTAACGTTGACTCAACCTGCGTTTTACTGATGAAATAAAATCAAAATTATTTCTGAGAAATGAGCTTTTGATTGATTTGCCTTACAAATTCAACTGAAACTCCTGCTATATCAGCAATCTGTTCTAAGGTTCTACTTGCCTCATTTAAAAGATAAGAAACAAATTTTTCTTGCTCTTTTTGTTGACCTCTGATGTAAAGATAATCATTCTCCGCATCAATATATTTTGCCATATTCTGTATCATATCATCGAATTTTAAATCCAATTTACGAAGTTTTGATAGAACTCGCAACTGGCGTAAATATTTTTGAAACGTTCTTTGGTCAGTAATTATTTCTTCTAAACGATTGATAATTTGATTAAGGGCATTTTCAGGTTTTTCTTTACCAAAATCACTCAAAATTGCCAAAATTATTTCTTCAGGATTATTAGAAACTATGAAGCGTAGATAATCAAATTGGGTTATATTGATTAACTGGAATTGAAAATAATTGCCATCTTCTGATAATATGTTTTTCATCTTAGGCTGACCACTTCCTATAAAAATAACATATTGACGTACAGATAATTGATACTTTGATTTGAGTAACCCCCAATAATCTATCATTCTGTAAACCATTTTGGGGTAATCATCAACCTGAAATTCAAGATGTAGAATAAACTTTTGACCATTAGGATCAGTAATAATTCTTAAAGCATCTGCTTCTTTCTCTTTGGTTTGTTGTAATTTTTCTTTGATAACAACAGACTCAACAACTTTAAATCCCAAAACACTGTCCATTAGAGCAGGAATAATACTTTCAATATTCTCCTTTACAATTTTATCGTACTGATTAGCTTCTTGTTTGGCTTTCATTATGTAAAATTACGTATAAATTTGATTAATTTACCCATTCATAACTTCACCCTCTTTTGAAAACTCATGCAAAACGCTGATAAAATTAGGAATATTGAAATTCGTCTTGAACAACTTTCGAGCGATTTGAAAAAATATGAGAGTTCCATTAGAATCCTTCGTTCGGAGTTGGCTTCCCTCAAAACTTCTCCCGAAACTGAGGAAACCATTGTCTCTATTCCTGATGTCATTGCACCAATCGCAGTGCAACTTTCAGAGCCAAGTGAACCTCAACCTCTTACCCAGAAAAGCGAACCTTATGTAAAACCTAACATTCCTAAAGTTAATTTAGAAGAATACGTAGGTGGGAACTTACTGAGCAAAGCTGGGATTGTCGTTTTGGTATTGGGCATTGGTATTTTTGTGAAATATGCCATCGACAATAACCTCATTAACGAATTGGGCAGGGTTATTTTGGGTTACTTAGCTGGGTTCGGGTTATTGGCAACTGCGTATAAACTGAAAAGTCAGTACCATAATTATTCGGCAGTAATTATGAGTGGAGCAATGGCAGCGATGTATTTTACTACATTTTCGGCAAATTATTACTATCAAATTCTACCTCGTGAAGTCGCTTTTGCACTGATGGTACTGCTTACAATTCTCACGGTTTGGCAAGCCACACGTTATCAGGTAGAATGGATTGGTATTTTTGGTTTAGTGGGTGCTTATGCCATTCCTTTCCTGCTCGACGACCACTCTGGGGCAGTTTACAAGCTATTTATTTACATGACAGTTATCAATTTAGGTGTAATGTGGTTGTCATTTCGGCAGCAATGGGACTGGCTAAATGCCGTTGCATACTTCTTTACATGGCTAATTTATGTTACATGGTTTGCGGTTGATTATTCTCCAGAAAAGCATAAAGTCATTGCTTTAGTATTTTTGATTATCTTCTTTTTGATGAATTATTTCAATCAAATTGTTCATGTTTTCAAAGGAAAATTAACGCTCGAACCCTTTTACATTACTCGGTTAGTAAGCAACAATTTCCTTTTCTTTAGCTTTGGACTTTCTATTGCGGAGGATTTTGACAAGAATTATAGAGTATTTTTCTTACTGTTCAATGCTGTGATTCACGGAGTGGTTTGTGTTTTCTTGGCTCGAAAAAAACTGGTTGATAATTGGCTTTATTATCTCATACAAAGTTTTGCTTGGTTAGCCATTATTGTAATTATCCCGGTTCAGTTGGATGGTCATTGGATTACTTTAGTTTGGGCTTTGGGTGCAGCCACGATGTACTATTTCGGAAGAACCAAAAGTATTAGTTATTTCCAAAATCTGGCTTTGATTATCTTGGGATTGTCTTTAGTTTCCTTACTGAGCGACTGGCAGACGTACAGAGAAGTGGCGGCTCCTTTCTTAAAATCTTTGCAAAATTCAACCTTCTTGACAACTTGTGTTTTTGTACTTTCGACAGGTTTTATACTGAGGACAAATTTAGATGAGAAGTATCGACCAAAACCTGAAAACGAAATCCAAACATCTTTGACTTGGATAATTGCCATAATTTTAATCATTACAAGCTACTCACTTTGGGTAAATGAGATTGCATATTGGTTTGTGAAACAAATGGTTTTGGCAAAAAATGCCGAACTTTTTGAAACCGAGACGCTCTTTGAACATTACAAAAATGCTTGTTTGAATATCTACACACTCGTTTTTTTAGCAGGATTAGTCTGGACAGTTAGGCTAAAATTAAGCCATAACTTTACTTTAGTGTATGGTGCTTTTGTGCTGTCTGGTTTAGTAATATTTTTCTGGCTTTGTATGCCTACTTTGTCAGATTTGAAAGAAGATTATCTTTCAGAAAAATCACAGGCATCGTTTTGGGCTATTCTGGTTCGGTATGTTACTTATGCTGCTGTGGCATTATTAGTTTGGGTAAATTTCAAATTAATGCAACAAGTGAAAACCTCTTTGGGTGAATTGCCTAAGTATTTTCCTTTGTTGGTTCACGGTTTAATTTTGCTAATTCTCAGTAGTGAATTGATTGCTTGGATAGCAATCCTGAACCAAGGGGAAAGAGCTTTTAATATTAATCAAATGACTCAAACAGGATTTAGTCTTTTGTGGGGTAGCTATGCGTTTCTGTTGGTTTTACTTGGCTTTAAACAGAAAATCAAAATATTCCGTTTTTCAGGAATCTTTTTGTTCGGATTCGTTCTATTAAAATTATTCTTGTTTGATTTGAGAAATGCCTCCCCAATCGGGAAGATTATTGCCTTTATCGCTTTGGGTTTATTGCTTTTAATTCTATCATTTTTATACCAGAAATTAAAAGGTAAAATCTTGGAAGAAGACCAAGAAAAGACTTAAAAAGATTCAACGGCTTCTCACACTCAAACAAATTTTAAGAATGATTTATTTCTGGTATCGGGCATTTTGGATTCTTGTGAAAAGGTTTTTTCAGCAACCTGTCAATATTGAAAATGGTTTTGAAAACACATTTCGAGTTGGCATATTTGATTGTGAAGGTTTTAGAGTAATGTCGGCATTCAAATATGCCAATTACGTAGAATATAACCGTTGGGAGTTTACAGTGAGGAGTCCTTTATTCAGAGAAATCTATCTGAATAAATGCTCCACAGCTACGGGGTCACAGAAATTTATTTTTCGTAAACCTATAAAGTTTTGGTCTAAATTTAAAGTAAAAATCAAGACGGTAGGCTGGGACGATAAATGGATTTATAATATTCAAGAATTTGAACAACATTCAGAAATTAAAGCAATTTGTATTTCTCGGTCATTGATTTGGAAAAAAGATAAGCCACAGATTCTGAGTGAGATGCTGAAAAAAATAGGAATCTCAGAACTCGAAAGGAAGCCTCCGCAATGGGTCAGTGATATTTTTGAACAAGATAGTAAAATCATTAACGGAAAAATTTAACGCAACATTTACCTTGAAAAACATAATTGGAATAGACCTTGGCGGCACTTGGATAAAAGCCGTTTTGATGAATGAAAATGGCGAAGTTATTTTCCAAGAGTATCATCCTACGCATGACGATGAATCTGGAAAAAATAATTGGAAGAAAGCCATTTTTGATACCGTTCAGGAATTAAAAACAAAAAGTGGCGATAGTCCAATTGCTTCGATTGGCTTGTCTGCCCCTGGACTACCCAATGACAAAAATACTTGTATTGCTTATATGCCTGGGCGTTTGCAGGGTTTAGAGTTTTTTGACTGGTCGAAGTACTTGGGACAAACTGTTCATGTCTTGAATGATGCCCAAGCTGCAACAATGGCAGAAGTTTATTTTGGGGCAGCAAAGGGTATAAAAAATGCAATTCTGCTCACTTTAGGCACAGGAGTAGGAGGGGGGCTTGTGTTGAATGGACAAATCCACCAAGGACTTTTTCAGAAAGCAGGACATTTTGGACATATTACTGTTGATAATCAGGGTGAACGGGATATTACCAATGTACCAGGGAGTCTGGAAGATGCCATCGGGAATTCGACCATCGAAAAACGTTCTTTTGGAAGATACAAAACTACTTATGAACTGATTGAAGCCTATCACGTTCATGACCCTTTTGCGTCTTGGCTTTGGTTGGATTCTGTACGAAAATTAGCCATCGGCATTGCTTCTTTAGTCAATACGCTTTCACCCGAAATTGTGATTTTGGGCGGAGGAATTGCTCAGGCAGAAGAAGGACTTTTTAATGCCTTAGCAGAATTTATGGCACTCTACGAATGGCGACCAGGCGGACACGCTACGCCCATTGTACAAGCTCATTTTGGTGACATGGCAGGGGCAATTGGTGCAGCAAGTTTTGCCCTAAATAGGATTGGTTGAGTTATTAAGTTGTTGATTTTTAAGTTGTTAAATGAAAAAATTAAATTAATGATAATCAAATACTCATAATAAATTTTGTCTTAAACCAGCCTTTCTTTTTGAAATCCTGAAAGGATTAAATTTGATTAGCCCTGAGTGAAACTCGGGGAAAATGAATTAATCTGTGGCTTCAACCCCATTCGGGGTTGAATTCATTCAAATTTCAATTCCATACGTTTCACGTATGGCTAATCATGTTTGACCTCTCTTGAGGTCTTTTGCCAAAAACTCGCTGGTCTTATAACTAACTGCTAACTGCCAATAGCCATTTAATCAAGCACTCATTGTGTATTTATAACTTTGTCTGATGAATTTTGCTCTACGGCGGGCAACCTCTATTTCTAAGCCATTTTTCATGGTAATGCTTCTATTGCGATTATTGTAATTGCCTAAATATTTGGGGTTAATCAGGTAAGCCCTGTGTACACGGATAAAGCCTTCGGGTAGGAGTTTGTCCTCGAAATGTTTGAGTGTTCGAGCAATCATAACTTTGTTGCCATTGGTCAAATACACAAGGCTATAATTGACAAAACCTTGTAACATGACAATCTCATTCGGAAGGATTTCTTGGCAATATTTACGGTCGATGAGGACTGCATTTTCGGAGAAAAAATACGGAGTTTCCATAGTAAAAATTGATGGATTAGTAGTATTAGACAATCAAAATTATCAAGACAATATTCCTGATTTATTACATGATTATCAATACTCTAAAACCTCAATTTTTCTACTGTCTGGACAGTATTATAATTTGAAAATTTTACAATTTGGAAATTTGAA
>JAAFJL010000024.1 GCA_013298865.1 Cytophagales bacterium
AATTCCTCTTCTCATAAGATTTTCCGTACTTTTTCTTCATTTCGGCAGCGTGGTTTCTTCTTACGTTTACTTTGCTATTTTTTTCTGATTTTTCATGAAAAGCTGGACCTGCATCTTCTCTGCTTCCTCGTTTTACTTCTATGATTTTGATTGGTTCTCTCTGGATTTCTTCGGGGATAATCTGAGTAGAAATTTCTACATTTTCAGGAAAACCCAAAGCTGGGATTTCATAATTCATTAATTTTTCAATGGCTTCCAGATACTCCTTTTCTCTTTCTATTACAAAAGAAATTGCAATACCTTTTCTTTCAATTCGTCCCGTTCTACCGATTCTGTGAATGTAATTTTCTGGCACTGGTGGCATATCAAAATTAATCACGTGGGTTACCTCTGCAACGTCTAATCCTCTGGCAATGATGTCAGTAGCAATTAATACTCGACAAACGCCTGTTTCAAAATCAGCAACTGCCGAGAAACGATGATTCTGAGTTTTATTAGAATGAATTACATTGACAGCGTCTCCGTAATATTGCACCAATTCTTCGTAAACAAGATTGGCTAAATGTTTTGTGGAAACAAAAACTAATACTTTGCTCATGTCTGGGTTTTCTTCTAATAAAAATTCCAGAAAATTTACTTTCGTATAAAAGTTAGGTACTTCATAATAAGTCTGTGAAATATTATCGAGTGGTGTGCCAACTGGGGTAGCTTCAATCCTGACTAAATCATTAAAATATTCGCCTATCAATAATTCAACTTCTTGATTTAATGTTGCCGAAAACAATAGGTTTTGTCTTTTTTCGGGAAGTCTGTCAAAAATATTTTTTAACTGAGCCCTAAAACCCAGATTTAACATTTCGTCGAATTCGTCAATGACCAATTTTTTGATGCTTTTGGGTTTTAAAACACCCGTCGAAAGTAAGTCAACCAAACGACCTGGCGTACCCACCAAAAGGTCAACTCCGTCGATAACTTCTGCTGCTTGTGGTTTTAGATTTACGCCACCATAAACTCCTACGACCCTCACACTCATATACTTAGTGAGTTTTTTTACTTCGTCAACCACTTGGCTCACCAATTCACGAGTGGGAACAATAATTAATATTTGTGGATTTTTTTCTTTTGTAAATTGAAATTGTCTGAGGCACGGCAACAGATAGGCATACGTTTTACCCGTACCTGTTTGGGCAATTCCGCAGACATCTTTACCCGACATTACGGTAGAAAAAACTTTTTCTTGAATGGCAGTTGGAGAACTTAGTCCCAAATCTTCGAGGGCATTTAGGAGTTGTTTATTGAGATTTAATTCGCTGAAAGTCATAACCTTGTGTGATAATTTTATACAAAGGTACAAGGAATGAGTTTGAAAATGTACTTAAACGAAAAAACGGCAAGGGATGAACCTTGCCGTTTTTGATTTTCTATAAACTTGGGAAAGTTAATTCATAAAGTCATCGTCTGATTTTTTTACCAAAATTCTAAATCTTTTCTCACCGTCTTCACTTCTTACCTTCACAATATATTCGCCTGGAGAAAGAAAATAATTTGGCAATAAAATTACTTCGTTTTTATTTTTCTGAACGGCATCACACGGTACGCCCATGCCTGTAACAGTATTCAATAAAACATTGGCTTCTTTTACGTTGTCAACTTTTATTCTCACCATCTCGCCTTCGTCTGATGTATGGAGTGTTACGCCATACATTTCGCCGTTGGGTGCGGCAACTTCTGCGGCAATTGGCGTATATACGTGCATGACTTTTTCGAGGTCAATTTCAATAATTCTATAATAATTTACGGCTCCCCATGTTGGTGAATCATCTACATAAGCATGGGTTTTTATGTCTGAATTCTTTGAGATTTTCAATTCTCCGACATCAAAAAATGTTTCTAAATCTCTGCTTCGTTGCACAATAAAACGATGCGAATTATGACCCACTGGGGTATTCCAAGTTAGACTAACTTTCTGGTTATCAACACTTGATGATAAAGAAATGCTTTCGTTGGGAGTGGTTTGTACTCTACCTCTCAATGTGGACTTCGGAGAATTTGGACTGAGGATAAATTCTTTGTCTGGTCCAATTAATAAACCTACAATTACCCTTTCTGGACCTTTACGTTTGGGTGTGTTTTTTTCGAGTCCGATGATATTCAAGACACTCTTTTTTTCAGAGGGTTGAATAAATGAAAAGCCTACCAATGAGGTCGCTATTACGCCTATCCCGATGAGGCGATGGTTAAAAGATTTCATACGAAATTTGAGAAAGATAAGATTTACAATCAGAAAATAGCGGATAAATCTGGGAGAATAGCGGGGGTTTTCCAGTGTGTTTTAGAGTACAAATTTCAAGCCAAAACGAGACGAGAGTAGCGTATTTTCTGAAAATATCTTCACAAAAAAAGGAAGTTGTTGCACAAAGCAACAACTTCCTTTAAAATATCAATAATCAAAATCTATTTTATCTTGTTGCCTTTCATGCGGCGTACTTTTACTTTTAAATTATTCAAGACGCTTTTAGATAACATCAGACGGACTCTTGGTTTTTTGTAAATCACGAGGTACTTATTGTCTTCATAATCTAAACGTGAAAATACTGAGTTGTCTTTTGCATCTACTAATTGATAAAAAAACTCGCCCTTTTCGCCCGCAACAGGAGCAAACCTTAATGAAGATTCTTCTGTATTTTTTTCAAAAGAGACCAATAAAGTATTGCCTACTTCTTTTTTCATGATGCCAGGCGTGAGTGTCTCTAACGAAATACGGTTGATGTAACGTCCGCTTCTGAAAATCACTTTTCCAGATTTAATGTTGGCATCAGACGATGGCACTTCTCTTTCTAAATACAGGGGATTGTCATTATAGAATTGAATTCGAGTCAGGTCGAGTTCATTTTCTTGGAGTTGGTGCATCAGCGTACCCGTCAGATAGGTATTTTTGCTACAACCAGTAAGCGTGAGGACGCTCAGAATAAGCAAGATTTTTTTCATGTTTTTTTAAAGTAAGGGAAATGTCAATTAACAATTATCGTTTACCAATTATCAATTGAGATATAAAATACTGTCTTTTACTTAGCCAATTGTCTGTGAATCAGAGCGTAAAGCATAAAATACAATTGTAAATTAATGAAAATGCTCTCATACTCCAAAATTTCACTTACATTAATTGTGCCGAAATGAAATTGATGGTCTATAAAAGCAAAGGACGGCTTCCTTGTGATGGAAGTCGTCCTTGTAATTTTTTCAGATTTAATCTTAAAACTGCTCTGTGCCAGCAAAGAAAAATGAGCCTTCGATACCTGCATTTTCGTCTGAATCTGAGCCATGAATAGCATTTGCTCCGATTGACTTTGCGTATAGTTTACGAATTGTTCCTTCTTCTGCATTAGCAGGATTAGTAGCCCCAATCAATTTACGGAAATCTTCAACGGCGTTATCTTTTTCTAAAATCATAGGGACAATTGCTCCTGATGACATATAGGCACATAATTCTCCGTAAAAAGGTCTTTCTGCATGTACTTCATAAAACTTGCCTGCGGTTTCAGCAGAAAGTTTTACTTTTTTCATAGCCACGATTCTGAACCCTGCTTCTTCAATCATTTTTATGATTGCCCCAGTATTTCCGTCAGCTACTGCATCGGGCTTAATCATCGTGAATGTTCTGTTAGTTGACATATAAAGTATAATTTGATTTTTATTGATTCACAAAGTTACGGACGATAGATTCAATTTTTAAGGAATTATTAGTTTTTTGTAAAATTGCTGTTAGCTTTTGGCAATTCCTTTTTCAGAATAGAAACCTTAAATTTTGTTAAATCTGGTAGTAATTCTCTTCAAAAAAGCCAATAACTGACAATTTCTTCACCAAAGAAAATTGTTATTACCACTCACTTCAAACCAGATGCTGATGCCCTTGGTTCTTCTTTAGGTTTGGCAGGGTATCTCAAAAAGAAAGGACATCAAGTTACGGTGATTACACCTTCTGATTATCCTCAGTTTTTGAATTGGATGAATGGTAATGGTGAAGTGCTTACTTATGAAGGACAACGCCGCCAGAAAAAAGCAAATCTGCTCATAGAAGACGCTGACGTTATTTTTTGCTTGGATTTTTCTGCTCTTGGGCGAATCCAAGATATGGAAAACCCTGTCAGAGAAGCAAAAGCTGTGAAGGTCATGATTGACCATCATTTGAATCCAGAAGATTTTGCTCAATTTTTTTATCATGACAGCAACGCCGCTTCTACTTGTGAGCTAATTTTTAAATTGATATGTTTGCTCGGAGATAAAAGTATGATTGATATACCCATGGGTGAATGCCTCTATGCAGGTATCATGACAGACACGGGGTCGTTCAGACATCCGTCCACAACGCCAGAGGTACACAGAGTTGCTGCTGAAATTATGGAATTGGGCGTAAATACAAATCTGGTTCACCGTAGAATTTATGATAGTTCTTCTACCAACAGATTAAAGTTTTTGGGTTATGTTTTATCTGAAAAATTGGTCGTTTTACCAGAATACAGAACGGCATATTTTGTAGTGACAGAAGAAGAATTAAAGAAATTTCACTCACAAACTGGTGATACTGAGGGCGTTGTAAATTATGCTTTGCAGATTCAAGGAATAGTAATGGCAGTAATAATCGTTGACCGACCAGAAGCCGTAAAGATGTCCTTCCGTTCAGTAGAAGAATTTGCCGTTAATACCATTGCTTCAAAATATTTTAATGGAGGCGGACATAAAAATGCCGCAGGAGGCAAAACCACAGGAATCGGTTTGGAAGCAACACTAAAAAGATTTTTGGATATTTTGCCAGAATACAAAGAAGCCCTTTTGGCAGTAACAACTTGACAATTATCAATCAACAATAATCAATTATCAGTCAGCAGTAATCAATTATCAATCAGCAATAATCAATTAACAATAATCAATTATCAGTCATCAGTAAATGTTTAGCAGTTATTTTTTAGAATAAAATTTGATGATTGTTAATTGAAGTAACAACTAATAAAATAAACAAAAACAATGTTAAAGAAACTAAGTGCAATATTATTGGCTGCCACAGTGGTAGTAGGATGCAACAATCGTGTTGAAGTGAGAAATGGTGTAAAACTACAAATCCACAGTCATGATGGTAGTGCAAAAAAATTGAAAGAAGGTGACGTGGTTACTTTTCAAGTTATCATTAAAACCACTAAAGATTCAGTTCTGCAGGATTCTCAGAAATCAGGTCAGCCAGCCCGTATGATGGTTCAAGCTGCTGGTAAAGGAGCTTTCAAAGGAAGTTTTGAAGATGGAATCGGTCAATTATCTGTTGGTGACAGTGCAACCATTTTTGTACCAATTGACTCTTTGACAAAAGGTGGTGTAATTCCCCCATTCTTGAAGAAAGGAACAGATTTGAAATATGTGGTAAAAATTATCAAATCTCAAACTCGTGCAGAAGCTGAGAAGGATGCTAAAGTAGAGCAAGAAAAATCATTAGCAGAAGCAAAAAGCCGTGCGGCTTTAGTACCAAAAATGATTGAAGATTATATTGCAAAAAGTGGAAAGGCTTTCCAAACTACTGCTTCTGGTCTGAAATATAACATGGCTTCGGCTGGTTCGGGGGCATCGCCTGCATCTGGCGATGTTGCTAAGTGTATGTATGTAGGGAAATTTTTAGACGGAAAGGTTTTCGATCAGAGTAAAGCTCCAATTGATATGCCTATCGGACAAATGATTCCAGGTTTTAACGAAGGATTGATGTTGATGAAAAAAGGCGGAAAAGCAACTTTCGTGATTCCTCCAGCAATTGGTTATGGTGAGGCTTCACAAGGACCAATTCCAGGAAATTCTCCTTTAGTTTTTGAAGTTGAATTAATTGATTTCACCAAAGGTCAAGCTGGTCCACCACAAGGACTTCCTCAGCAATAATCAAGGAATAAAAACGTTGATTTTATACAGCCGTCAGCTTCCGAGTTGACGGCTCTTTTGGGTACAGAGTAAAGAAGTTGATAAGTTTTAAGTTGATAAATGTCTAAGTTATTTATTCGCAAATATTTGACCGTGAGAGATTTACGGATAATTCCTACTCAGTAATTCAATAGAAATTCACATCTATACACATTTGAGAATCCGTTTTATTTTCAAATTTTCAAATTCCCTAATTTTCAAATTTCATTATGACTAATTTATTAAAAATCTTCTTTTGTGTTAGTATTGTGTCGGTAGGATTGGTGTCTTGTTTGTCTAATGTAGAACTTGAAGACGACAAACGTAAAGCTGAAAATGAGCAAATCATTAAGCAATATTTGAGTGCCAATAATCTGACAGGAACTCGTATAAATTCAGGAAAATATTACGCTGTTACTTCCACAAATGCTTCGGGCAGAACGGTTAGTGTAAGTGATTCGATTTTTGTTACTTTCAAAATCACGAGTTTGGATGGTAAAATTGTTTTGAATGCTGCCAATGCTACAACGCCCTATATTTATCGTTATGGGTACCTGTCGCCAGTTTTTAGTGAAGTTTTAAACTTGATTAAAGAAGGAGAAAAAGCAGTAGTTTTGGTACCAGGCACACAGCAAGGTTTTGATAATTTGCCTGCCTACACACCTTATAAGTGTGAAATTACGTCTTATAAATTACGTACCGAAGACGACCGTATTGAAGAATACCTGAAAGCGAATAAATTGAAAGTTACTGAGAAAACCGCCGACGGTTTACGCTATATCCGCTTACAAGAGGGTACAGGAGACGCTATTCCGAATGGAAAAGTAGTAAGAGTGAAATACACAGGAAGATTCTTGACAAACGTAGCTTTTGATGGCAACTTTAATAAAACGGATTCATTGAGTGTAACAATTGGTGCGGTAGATCAATTAGTTGCTGGTTTTCAAAGAGGAGTTGAAAAAATGAAATTAGGAGAAAGAGCCATGTTCGTTTTTCCTTCTGCTTTGGGATATACATCAAAAGGGTCTGGTTCAATTGCTCCATTTACGCCCATCAGTTTTGAAATAAAAATGCTTAAAGTAAAACAATAAAATCATGCTAACCATCACTAAAAAAATATTAGTCATTTTTTCGTTAGGAGTATTAATGTCTTCCTGCAAACTCAATACCGAGACAGATGCTAATACAAAAGATAAAGAAAATGACACTGAAATTCAGAAGTACATCACAGACAACAAACTGAGCTATAAAAGTACTGTTGATGGAATGTACTATAATATACTTGGACAGGGGACACGTTCGCCCGTTGCGAAGGATTTAGTTACTTTGCATTATACCAGGTCTATTTTGAACGGTGCAAAAATTGATAGTTCAAGTATTATTCTCAATCGCCCTGGTAGATATGTATTTGGATTAACTTATGATATGTTTAATTATTCCATAAATTATATGAAAGAAGGAGAATCTGGCACATTTATACTTCCTTCAAGATTAGCGTTTGGAGGTAACTCTGTTCTAAATGTTCCTTATGCAGTTATTAAAATTGACATTAAATTATTGAAAGTTAGAAACGAAGAAGAGCAAATAGAGGATTTTATTGCAGATAAAAAATATGATGTTTCAAAAATAGAGAAAACATCTTCTGGACTGAGATTTATCAAAACAAAATCTAATCCAACTGGTGATGCTCCAAAATCAACCCAAACTGTTAAAGTAGCCTATACGGGACGTTTATTGTATGATTATTATACAGTTAATACTGATGGAAGCAAAATTTGGGATTCAAAGTTTGATGCTGGAGATATTGAAGTGCCTTTAGGTACAAAAACCGTAATTGCAGGTTTTGAAGAAGGAATTAACAAACTAAAAGTAGGAGAAAAAGCGATTCTTATTTTCCCATCTTTTGTAGGGTATGGTGCTAATGGTATTGGTAAAATCCCTCCTTATGCTCCTTTATACTATGAAATTGAACTGGTTGGATTTAAGTAAATTTTCTTACAAAAGACAAACAAAAAAACGTGGCAGAGTTGATACTTTGCCACGTTTTTTTGTTTGTTGGTAGAAGTTATGATAATTTTAGTGTTTGGAATACTTTACGAAAATAATTTAAGCAACCATGCTAATAAAATCGCTCTCATTAAAAGATTTCAAGTGCTTTGAGCAAGTGGATATAGATTTCGGAAAAATTACCCTACTGACAGGTGCAAACAGTAGTGGCAAAAGCTCCTTGATTTATGCCTTGTTGGGAATTATGCAAAGTAAATATTTCCCTCAATATTTTGCCTTGAATGGAGAATTAATAAATATGGGGGGATTTGATGAAGTGTTGAGGAAGAAGGCGGAGAAAGAGGAGTTTGAGATTAACATTAAAATTGGAAATAGACATTCTGAATACTTTGAGACTTCTTGGCAAGAGGATGAAGAAGCAGAACAACCATATATTACTAAATTTAAAACAAAGGATTATTTAGCTTACACAGATGATAATTATGATCGTTTTATTGATATTTGGACTAATGATAAATTCTTTGTTGATGAAATCCTCAAAGAGGATAAGGATATAACTGTTGAAAAAGCTAATAATACTTCTTCCTCAACAAAAAAAGTTCATATAAAAGGGCAATCAGAATTTTCTATTGAAAGTTTTGCTCAAGTATATGAAGAGTATATATCAGATTTTTTTTTCCAATTAGTTGAAAATGAAAATTGTTTCAACTATATCGGATCATTCCGCCTACCACCTGAAAGAACCTATTACCGAAAACCAAATGCAATTAAAGTTGGCGTAAATGGTGAAGGCTATATTGACCAAATCATAAAATGGGAAGAATCAGACAAGAAAAAATATGATGAATTAATTGAAGCCGTTACAGAAATGGGGCTTTTCAAAACTATTCAAGCCAATAAAATGAAAGGTGGACGTTTTGAATTGAATGTGCAAGTAAATGAAAATAGCGAGTTAGCTTCATTAACTGACGTAGGTTTTGGAATTAGCCAGTTTTTACCAATTATTGTTGCTGATTTACAGATGAAGGAAGATTCTTGCCTCGCTATTTCACAACCCGAAATACATCTTCATCCTAAGATTCAAGCTACTTTGGGAGATTATTTTTGTAAGCAAGTCAATAAAACTGAAAAACAATATATCGTAGAGACCCACAGCGAATATCTCATTAATCGAATGCGTTTGTTGATTGTGAAAGGCGAGCTAAAACCAGAAGATGTGAAATTGTATTACATGGAAAATGACGGAATAAAAACCACTACTTACGCTATTGAACTCACCACAGACGGACAAATCAAAAATGCTCCACAGGGCTTTTTTGATACCTACGAAATGGATGTGATGGACATTGCACTATACGCTTCTGCCTAATGAAGAAAGACATTTTTATTGACAATAACATCGCCAGTCGTTTCAAAAATCCTGCCGACCCTGAGTATATCAAATTGAGAGATTGGTTAGTTTTGTATCGTGAAATCAAAGAAGGAGAAGTAGATACAAATGCCCATTTGGTGGTTTCTAATAAATTATTGAATGAATACAGTCGTTCTAATCAGAACATAAAAGATGGGCAGAATATCATTCTAATTATTGGTAGATTACAAAGACAAGGGCGATTGATAAAGATTGACAATCAGGAAATAAAGGATTTTCAACAAGAACATTTCACGAAGAAAACTTTAAAGCAACTATTTTGTAATCAAGAAGATAGAGAGCATATTCCAGTAGTTTTGTTATCTCAGAGAAAATATGCTTTGAGTATTGATGATGCCTTTGTGAATGACCTTTTGAATTTCCCAGGCTTTCAGGCTTTGGCTTGTAAACGTCCAGAAGAAATGCCTTATGATTTATAAAAAATAACCCAAAAAATGAACAAAATCATCCTCATATTATCAGTATTTTTAACCTTCGAGACAACCGCTCAAACCTACAAAGAAACCATCACCAAACACCGTCAGGATTATAAAGATGCGTTTTTAAAAGAAGAAAGAAGTCCAGTAAAGGCGGACGATATTAAGTTTTTAGACTTCTTTGAACCAGATTCTACATTTCGAGTTAAATGTAGCTTCACTGCGATAAAATCCCAAAGTACTTTCAAGATTTTAACAGTTGATGGAAAGCAAAATGAGTATTTCAAGTATGGTATATTGACTTTTGAAATCAAAGGAGACAAATTGCAATTAAATACCTACCAAAGTTTGTCCCTGATGAATAATCCTAAATATAGAAATTACCTTTTTGTGCCTTTCAAAGATTTAACAAGTGGTAAAGAAACATATGGCGGTGGACGATATTTGGACTTTGAAACGACAGATATTAAGGGCGACTTTCTAATTTTAGATTTTAATAAAGCATACAATCCTTATTGTGCATTTGCAAGTGGATATAGTTGCCCAATTCCACCTATTGAAAATCATTTGAAAGCACGTATTAATGCTGGAGAAAAGAATTTCAAAAAATCACATTGAGTGATAGGAAAATAAAAAAGTAAATCAAACAACAAACTCATGAACACAATAAACTATAATTTTAATCAAAAAATAAATGGAGCTATTGTTCAATTGCGAAAGCAAAAACATAAAGCTGGCTTTCCATTCATGATTACAGATGAGGAAGAATTACCTGAAAATCAAGCATATATGGAATATGCAGATGGTCACGTTGAGATTGTGGAATTTTCAAAAGATTACAGAGATTATAAACCTCTGAAAACTTTGAATGAGAAAGAATCTTTTTTTTTAAGACAAAAATATAACTTAGAAAATGCCTAATCTATTTGTGGTAACAGGAGCGAATGGAGCGGGGAAATCTACGCTTTCAAAGATTATTTTACCCGAAGAATTTTCGAATTTAGAGGTATTTGATGGTGATAAGTTTTTTGTAGAATCTTTATCCAATATATTTCCTACCCAAACAAAATCTCCAAAGTATGCACGGGATATGGCTTTTGAAGCCACTGTCTCTGAATTTGAAAGATTGGTTAAAGAGAGTATAGAATCAAATGTATCTTTCGCTTATGAAGGGCATTTTAGTAGCGAAGCTCCTTGGCAAACAATAGTAAGGTTTAGAGAATTTGGGTATCATATCACGATGATTTTCTTGATGGTTAATGAGTTGTCATTATCAATGAAACGTGTATCTGAACGAGTCAAAACAGGTGGACATTATGTGACACCGCAGGAAATCGAAAAGAATTTTTATGGAAATTTAATTCAGCTGAATAAACAATCCCAACTGATTGACGAACTCATCATTGCGGATAATTCAACTTTTGGAAGACCCAGCCAGATTCTGAGAGTTTCAGAAGAAAATATTATAGAGTCTATCGAAAAAAATAAAATGCCAAATTGGGTCAAACAATATTTGCCTAATTTTATCCAGTAAACTAAATCAAGCATAAACAACAAACACAGTGAATAAAAAAGTATTACTTGTCATTCTGGACGGTTGGGGAATTGCCGAAAAAGGCTACGAAGACCGCTCGGCGATTATTGCCGCCCAAACGCCTTTCTATGATTCCTTAATTGCGAATTATCCACATAGTACACTCGTTACTTTTGGTCCCGAAGTGGGACTACCCGAAGGTCAGTTTGGTAATTCTGAGGTCGGACACATGAACTTGGGTGCAGGGCGAACTGTCCGTCAATCCTTAGTACGTTTGAATGAATCAATTTCAACAAATATGCTTCGTCATGAACCTGTCTTGGTTGATGCAATCAAATATGCCAAAGAAAACGATAAACCTGTCCATTTGATTGGTTTAGTGTCAGATGGTGGTGTTCATGCACACATTAGCCACGTGAAAGCTCTTTGTAACGTACTGAAAGACAATGACTTAAATAAAGTTTTCATTCACGCATTCACAGACGGGCGTGACTGCGACCCTAAATCTGGAACAGGATTTATTGGTGATTTACAATCGTTTCTGAGAACCTCCGTCGGGAAAATTGCCAGTGTGACGGGTCGTTATTATGCCATGGACAGGGATAATCGTTGGGAGAGAATCGAGGAGGCTTACGACGTAATGGTGAAAGGCGAGGGCGTTGCTGTGTGTGATGAAGGTATTGTGGCTTTGATGAAAGAATCTTATGCAGAAGGTATTACTGATGAATTTATCAAACCTATTGTCATTACAAAAAATGATAAACCCATCGGGAATATCCAAGAAGGTGATGTAGTGCTTTGTTTCAATTACAGAACCGACCGTCCGCAAGAAATCACGAAGGCATTGACCCAAGAGGATTTCCCAGACTATGGTATGAAGAAATTGGATATTCGTTATTTAACAATGACCAATTACAATAAATCCTTCACGGGTGTTCATGTGATTTTTGATGATAGTAATTTGCCTGGAACTTTGGGAGAAGTCATTGCGAATGCAGGTAAAAAGCAAATCAGAATTGCAGAAACCGAGAAGTTTCCACACGTAACATTCTTCTTTTCGGGTGGAAGAAACGAAACTTTTGAAGGCGAAACCCGACTATTATCTAATTCTCCGAAAGTAGCAACGTACGATTTACAACCAGAAATGTCAGTTTATGACGTAAGAGATTCTTTACTACCAGCCCTCAAAAATTCAGAGGCAGATTTCGTTTGTTTGAACTTTGCAAATCCTGATATGGTGGGTCATACTGGTGATTTTCAGGCAGTTGTGAAGGCTTGTGAAGCAGTAGATGAGTCGCTGAATGCCGTAGTAAGTACAGGAATTGAACATGGCTATTCTATAATCGTACTGGCTGACCACGGCAATGCAGATTATATGATTAACGACGATGGTTCACCCAATACGCAACACAGCTTAAATCTTGTACCATGTATTTTGATTGATAAAGATAAGAAAGCAGTCAAAGACGGGAAGTTAGGAGACATCGCTCCAACGATTTTAGAACTGATGGGGATTGAAAAACCTGCGATAATGACGGGATTTAGTTTAGTATAAATTTCAATAAAAATGCCTCTATCGGATTGATAGAGGCATTTTTTATTGAAGCATTCTCACGGCTGGTGTTTCATGGGGATGCCAGCCATGAGGAGAAAATCAAGAGAACTTTGTAATCATATCAAATCTTTAGTAATCAAAAAAGCAGACAATGAAAATTGCCTGCTTTTTACTTTTAGAGAATTTAAGGTTATTCCTTACAGATTTCAATTTGGGGCGAGAGTGTTCGATTTTATTTACCTTAAATGTCAGAAAGATGACAAACAACTATTTTTGAAATAGCTAATTTTGACTACGTCAAATAAATCATCAATGAATCGAATTATTATTCTTTCCCTCTCGGCTTTATTCATATTTGTTGGTTATAGACAAGTTTCAAAGAAAAATGCTTTAAATTTTGTCCAATCACCTGATAATCAGGAATTTGTTTTGTTAGAATTATTTACATCACAGGGTTGTAGTAGCTGTCCGTCGGCAGATAGATTGGTTGAAAGAACTGTTTTGGATGCTCGAAAATCTGGAAAAAAGGTTTTTGCACTTTCTTATCATGTTGATTATTGGGATAAATTGGGTTGGAAAGACCCGTATAGTCAGGCTCAATTCACAAAACGCCAATACGATTATGCAGATTGGTTAAATAGCGACAATGTTTATACCCCTCAGATTGTTGTAAATGGACAGGAGGAATTTGTGGGTTCTGATGATAAAAAACTGAGTCGGGCAATTGATAAAATTCAAGAAAGAGGTACTGAGATTAGGTTTGATTTTAAGAATATTGAATGGAAAAATAATGAAATTGACTTAGAAATAAATCTCTCTGATTTTCCAAATAATAGTGAACTCAATGTTGCGTTAATAAGCAAGATTACCGAAAATTATATTCCCAGAGGAGAAAACGAAGGACTGAAACTGAAAGGTGCAAATGTGGTACGAGTATTGCAAAAGGTTTTATCGAGTTCTTTACAATTTAAGACATCACTTCCTGTACCGAAAGACATGGAAAAACAAAATGCTCAGATTATTGCTTTTATACAAGATAAGCAAACACATAAAGTACTGGGTATTGGGGCTTTTTAAAATTTAATTCACAAAACATATATCATGAAAAAATCATTTCTAATCATTCTTCTTTCTCTATTTACATTGGGTGCTTACGCACAGGTAGGTACATCTGTTGAATTAGGCGGAGCTTTAGGGGCTTCTGTCGGGAGTATCAGTGCTTCAGGCTTTCATAATTTTGGGATAGGGGCAAAAAAACGATTCTCGGTAGGTACGGGAATAAGATTCACTTCTTTCTTTGGCACTAATGTCAATTTTATTACCGCACCAGCAGATTTAACCACAGATGATAAAAATGTTGATACCCTTTTAGCTCCAAGCCCAGGTGTGAACTCATTGAATTTAACCATTAATTTAGGCTATAAAATCTCTGAAAAGATTGATGTTGGGTTCAATATTGATGCTTTGGGAGTTTCGTTTGGACCAACAGGAAGTCCGAGTTATATCAGGAATAAGAAAGCGGTGGTTACTTCTGCAAGCCCAACAACAACGAATTTGTTATTGGTAGGTGATAACGACAAAGGTTCACTGAATTCTCATTTATTTGTAAGGTATAAAATTGCGGAAAAAGTAGGTATAAAATTAGCCTACCAATTTTTGTTTAATGAACTCACAACAACGACCAAAGTCCAGACAGTTCCTTCTGCCAATGATCGTTTTAGGGCAAAATCAACGATGGTTTATTTAGGTATAAATTATAGTTTTTAGGAAAATTCCCTTGAAAACAAAAAGCCTCTGAATCAAAAATTCAGAGGCTTTTTGTTTATAATTCATTGGAAGTCAGACAATTGAACTTTCAACTTTAAAAACGTAACTGCAAATTAGCATTAAACATTGTTCCTAATTGGCTAAACTGTGAACCATTATAACCAAGAATATCATAACGCCCACTGAAACCTAAGAAACCTCTAATCAATGCTTTATCCTCTGCATTTGCGATTGCTTTTGCACCTGCTGGATTCAAGGCTACTAAATCCCATTTTGGTATAACATTCAAAAAGTTATTCACATTTGCTGTGAAAGAAACATTTTTACTGAAATTATAGCCAACACTTAAATCCGAAACAACTGCTGGAGTAAATTCCGCTTTCAGGTTTTCCATATCTCCACCGCCGTTATCCAAATCTTGGAAAGACGTTGAACCAAATAATGTATTAGCCAAGTTGAAATTCCAGTTTTTTACTGCATAATTAAAAGCAAGAATTGCTTTGTATCTCGGACGGCTATCTGTTAATAATGATTTAATTTGTGTGTTCAAAATACTTGAACCTGCATCTGCAATCGCTTTTGGAGTTGTCGGATTTCCAACGATTGAGTTATCTAATACAAAATTTCCCGCTAAGTTTACTCCTAATTTACCCATCCCTAACTCTATATTTTTGTAAGAAATCACATAGTCAATACCAGAGTTTATAGTTTCGATTCCATTGATAAAAAACTGAACACTCGCTAAATCAAAATTATCTTTTCCAACTGCAGTACCCTTCAAGATTCTTCCTAAATCGGTTGTTGGTGTGGCTAATTTCTTATCATCAGTATTAATAGAAGAGCTGTAAACAATTCTATCTGTTACTCTGATATTATAATAATCTAAAGTAATACTAAGATTCTTTGATGGATTTAAACCTAAACCAAAAGTATAGTTGGTCGATTGCTCTGGTTTTAAGTTAGGGATTCCCAATGCACGTGCCTGAGCAGAACGGTTATTGAACAAACCAGATAATTGGATGGTACCACCAGAAAAAGCAGCCTGTACAGATTGTGCATAAGTTTGGTGCAAGGTTGGAGCTCTAAATCCAGTTGAAGCCGAAGCTCTAACAACCACTTTATCATCAGCAAATTTGTAACGAGAAGATAGCTTCCAAACACTTTTTGAACCAAAATCACTATAGTTTTCAGTACGAACTGTTCCGTTAATCAAAAAATCTTTTGAAATATCATAGCTTACATCAAAATAAGCTCCAACGTTGAAACGCTTATTGATACCAGCATTTAATTTATTGATACCAGGAAATGAATTTGAACCCTCTCTATCATAAGAAGCCTCATCACCTGCAATAATTGTGTATGCTTCTGTACGTGCTTCCATACCAAAGGCAATGCCCAATTGATCAGTGATAGCTTTTGAAATATCAATATTTCCAACAATATGACTAAACTCAAATCCACCTGGTTTGAAACGTGTTGGACTTGTTTTACCCAAAGAACGGTTTACGGTATTGTCAACTGTATAGTTTTGCGTGTTTCCACCGATGGTTAAACTTCCATCGTGCTTCCAACCATTTGTCTCACCTTTGAGTCCCAATGTTGCGTTATAGTCAACTAAATCACCTTCAAAAGTTGGTACATATCCAATATAACCTTTGTATAAATTCACATCATCCGTTCCGAATGCTAAAGTTTCTTTTGTGATATAATTCTTACCACCATTATCAGTTGGGCTGTGCAATAAACCACGGTCTTGTCTCCAATATGGCGTACGGAAATTGGCAAAACTTGATACTCTTTTCAATACCATTGCAGCATTTCCATAAAATTCATTATTGTTTCCAACTGGAATTCCGAAGTTTACCAAAAATTTACCCGCAGTAGTTTCTGCCGTTCCGTTGATGTTTCCACCAGTTGGATAATCTTTTAAATAAGTTCTGATTAAAGCATCTTGTGCTGGATTTTTAGGGTCACCGAAAGTTGCAATTTCTGTTGGTACGTGAATCGTTCCAGAACGAACTGCTGAATTTTGCTGAGAAAAATCAACTGTGTAATTTACAAAACCTTTAGTGCCAAAGTTTGCTCCACCGTTCAAAGCTAAACCGTACATTCCACCATCGCCAGCAGAAGTAATTCCTGTGTTGAAGTTCAAGGAAGTATATTCGTATTTGTCTTTCAAAATGATGTTCATTACACCTGCAATCGCATCAGAACCGTATTGGGCAGAAGCACCATCACGCAAGATTTCAACACGTTTGATGGCTTGTTGAGGAATCGCTGAAATATCAACCCCAGTTTCTCCACGACCTGGCGAGAACTGAACGTATAGCAAAGAACTCAAGTTTTTACGTTTTCCATTAATCAAAACCAATGTACGGCTTGGTCCCATATTACGGATTTCCCATGGGTCTAACAATGTCGTAGCATCGTTTACGGGCGTGTTTACTGTGTTGAAAGAAGGAACAGTGTATTGAAGTGCCTTGTCGAAAGTAGTCTGACCAGTCATTTTCAAATCGGCAGAACCAATAATGTCGATTGGTACAGGGGCATCTGTGACTGTACGTTGTACGTTACGGCTACCCGTTGTTACCACAACTTCGTCTAACTGAGAATTGGATGCTTCCATCGCTACATCAAGCACAACATCACCAGCAATCGTTACTGACTTTGTTACATTAGAAAAACCAATTGACGAGAAACGCACTTGGTAACTTCCGTTGGCTAACTTCAAGGTATAAGCACCGTTAGCGTCTGTTGCCGTACCAATAGATTTGCCAACTACGGCAACTGAGGCTCCTGCAAGTGGATTGTTTTGTGCGTCTTTGACAACGCCTTTGAGGGATTGGGCGAATGTTACACTGCCCATTAGCATTATGCCAAGGGTGACAGTAAAAAGTTTTTTGAACATAAAATAATGATTAAATAAAAATGTGAATTTTAGAAAGTATGAATATAACATCATATACTTGTAATAAAAAAGAATTTTAGGGATATTGTTTTAAAACTCTCACATTTTTTTCTCATTATTTCATCATAAGGAGATTTAACGAATGAAATTTTCTGTGTTTCTGAGTTGAAAATTAGTGTCAGTCTGTAAGTTTTATGATGGTGGTAAATACTCAGCAGATTAGAGATGGGATTCATTTGAAGCAGATTTTTACTCAGAAAATTAGCTCAGGAAATTAACCAAAAAGTAAAATTTACAGGAAAAATCCACAAAAAAAGACCCCAGAATTTGAGGTCTTTTTGTATTTGAAAAGCTACTCACTTCAAAGGAGTCATTTCTACTTTTCTGAATTCAACTTCTGAACCTTCGGCTTGTAGAGCGATTTGCCCTTTTTGGACAGTTGCCCCAAAACCATTATTGACCATGTCGCCATTTACCCAGACTTTGATGGTATTTCCTTTGCATTCAATCACCATTTTGTTCCATTCTCCGAGAGGCTTTTCTGAATTATCTGTCAAGTTCTTGATTTTTCTCTCTTTGTCTTCCGTAACGCCCCATTTTTCTTTTGGACCTCTCCGTTTTTCCATGTCTGGCACACTAATATCTTCGGCGATACACCAAAAATCCCCAGCATTTTCGTGCATCATTTGTACCTCAATGGATTTTGGAAATTGCCCGTACAAAGCCCGTGGCGTAGAAGCATGAACCAGTACGCCACAATTTCCTGGCGTTCCAGCAAAGCGATATTCTACTACAAGGCGATAGTTTTGGTATTTTTCTTTGGTAATTAAATGCCCTTCTGGCGTACCCAAACTGACCAATAATCCATTCCGTAAAATAAAGGGATTGATTGTTTTAGGGTCTTTATCCATTTCAGGAATATCAATGTACCAATTATCAAGGTTTTTTCCGTTGAATAACTGTATCGTTTTCTGAGCAAAAGTACTTACTGAAAAAAGCGATAGGATAATGATGAGTTTTTTCATTGTTGGGGGGAACTATTAGAATGTTGTTTATTTCTGTTCAAACCCTGACTGAGATTTTTTATGAAGTTGGGTTGCCATCAAGATTTGTTCCTCTATATTTTTAGTAGCAAGTCCATTTTTTTCTTTTTCCCATTTTAAACTACTTGTTAATTTCATCAGTCTTACCATCTCTTCTTTTGGCAAAGAGTCGCTTAATAACTTCATTTCCAGAATATTAATAAACTCAGAAATGATTTCATCATTGATTATTAAACTCTGGGAAGAAACCTTCTGGCTTTCAAAATTTTGAAAATCTTTTACCAAAATTTTGGTAAAACGATCTGGTTTCTGGCTCTGTATTTTTAATTGTTGTGTTTTCATCTGATTATATTTCTCGCATAATAATTATATCTTTCTTAACCGAAATATCAAGAATAATAAATTTTGTATTGTATTTGAACACTACTTCTCCTTCATTAAATTTAGCTATGTCACTAATTCTCTTCCCCTTTTTACTAAATATGTCAAATCTTACATTCCCAAACATTCTCGCAGATAATTGAGAGATACTTGTTGAGACAAAAAAAGGTTCAATAATTGGCTCATTCTTGCTAAAAGCAAATAAATATTTATTCAATTCTACATTATTTAATTTAACACCCCGATATACAACTCCTTCATAATCAGATAGTTTTGACAGTGATTCGTCTAAAAATATTCCATAATCAGAAATATTGTTCCCATTGCTTAATCGAAGTTTTTCGTTTAAATCCTCATAGCCATCTTCTGAATATTTGAAAATTATCGCTTTTTCATAAACAGTCAATTCAGTTAAGACGTTCAGGCGATAACTTGTTTCTATATCTTTAATTTCACGAAATAGGTATTCCTTAGCATACTCTTCAATAGTCATAATTCAAATGTAAATAAATATTTTTGTTATTCAGTACAATCAACTCTCAAATGCCTCCTTAATCACTTCTTTGTCATCAAAATGGTGCTTGATTCCTTTGATTTCTTGGTAGTTTTCGTGTCCTTTCCCTGCTACTAAAATAATGTCTCCAGCTTGTGCTAATTCTCTGACTGCAAGAAAGATAGCTTCTTTTCTGTCTTCTATGATTTTAGTCTTTTTGAAGTCAATCGGTGGTACTCCTTTTCGCATTTGTTCTAAAATCTCTGCAGGGTCTTCATTTCTTGGATTGTCCGAAGTCAGGATTACTTTATTGCTTAATTCGCAGGCGATTTCTGCCATAATTGGGCGTTTGGTTGCGTCTCTATTGCCACCACAGCCAACTACAGTAATTACGTTTTGGTTACCTTCTTTGATTTTATTGATGGTCTGCAAAACGTTCTTGAGGGCATCTGGTGTGTGGGCATAATCCACGATTCCTACCTTCAAATCTTTCAGGGAAACAATCTGTTCAAACCTTCCAGGGGCGGTTAGTAACCCCGACATTTGTACCAAAATTTCTTCTGGGTCTTCTTCTAATAAAACTGCCGCCCCGTAAATCGCCAAAAGGTTATAGGCATTGAAAGTACCAATTAACTGAAAATGAATTTCCCGATTATCAACTTCCATTTCAAGCCCATAGATACTGTCAGAGATAATTTTCCCCTTGAAATTCGCCAGCGTTTCTAAAGAATATGTATGGATAGATGCCTTCGTATTTTGTACCATCACTGTACCCCGACGGTCGTCCACATTGACTAACGCAAAGGCAGTTTTGGGCAACATATCGAAGAACCCCTTTTTTGCCTTGATGTAATTCTCAAACGTCTTATGAAAATCTAAATGGTCATGTGTAATATTGGAAAAAATGCCCCCTGAGAAGCTAAGACCCGTTATTCTGTGTTGTACAACTGCATGAGAACTCACTTCCATAAAAACGTGGCTACAACCTGCATCCGCCATTTTTGCCAATAATTTATTCAGATTTACGGCATCTGGTGTGGTATGTGTAGAAGGAATAACCTCTTCGTCAATCTGATTTTGTACCGTAGAAATCAATCCGCAACGATAACCCAATTGTCTGAATAATCTGAATAAAAGCGTTACGGTAGTTGTTTTGCCATTTGTGCCAGTAATACCTACTAATTTGATTTTTGCAGAAGGATTTTCATAGAAATTTGAGGCAAAATATCCCAAAGTTTCTGCCGAATCCTTCACTTGAATATAGGTAATGTTTTCAGAAATAGTGGCTGGTAATGTTTCACACAAAATAGCTGTTGCACCCTTTTCGATTACTTGCTGAATGAAATCGTGTCCGTCAACCTGAGTGCCTTTTAATGCCACAAACATTGAACCTTGTACTACTTTCCGAGAATCAATTTCAATATTTTCGATAACTGTTTCTGTACTGCCGATTACTGAAATAGTTTTTACTTTTGAGAGTATTTCAGAGATTTTTTTCATAGTTTTTTCTGATTCACGTAATAATTTTCGTCTATTTTAATTTCTTTTAAATCACTGATTTTCAATGTCTTCCAAACTGTTGTTGGAGATAATACTTCACTTTTCCCTTCTGCGAAACTTACTCGGATGGGCATATCAAAACCTTCAACTGCATTCGCCCAATGATAAGATAATTCCTGATTTTGGATTTTATATTCTAAAGTTGGAATCTGAGTATTCCGCAAATATTGGTCAAAAATCTTGTCTAATTTCTTCCCAGATTTCTGAATTATGTAGTCTTCTACTTGTTTGGTAGTGACAGTCTGGTGGTAAAAATTTTGGTTTAAACCTCTCAGAATTTGCCGCCATTTTTCATCATCATTCACAATCTGGCGAATCGTATGAAGCATATTTCCACCTTTATAATACATATCGCCAGAACCTTCGTGGTTTACATTGTACTGCCCAATAATCGGGCGGTCATTTCTGATAACTCTCCTTGTACCCCGAACATAAGCTGCGGCGGCTTCTTTGCCATAATAATATTCGGTATAAAGGCTTTCTGAATAGTTGGTAAAACTTTCATGAATCCACATATCGGCAATGTCTCGGTAAGTAATATTATTGGCAAACCATTCATGTCCAGACTCATGGATAATGATAAAATCCCATTTCAATCCCCAGCCTGTTCCTGATAAATCCGAACCAAGATAACCATTTTTGAAGGCATTTCCGTACGTGACTGAACTCTGATGTTCCATGCCCAAATACGGAACTTGCACTAATTTGTAGCCGTCTTCATAGAAAGGATACGCCCCAAACCAATGTTCAAAAGCCTTCATCATCATGGGTGCTTGCTTGAACTGCACTTTTGCTTTTTCTAAATCATCGGGCAAAACGTAATAACTCATATCTAATTTGCCCTTTTCTCCTTGAAAAACCTCCGAGAATTGTTGGTAATTCCCGATGTTCATATTTACCCCATAATTGTTAATAGGATTTTTTACAAACCAATCAAAAGTCTTTGTATTATCCTGATTATCAGTCACTTTTCGTAGCCTTCCATTGGAAATATCCATCAAATTTTTAGGCACAGTAATCGAAATTAACATACTATCTGGTTCGTCGTAGGAGTGGTCTTTGCACGCCCACCAGACACTTGCCCCCAATCCCTGACAAGAAGTAGCGATAAACCAATTGCCCTGAGCGTCTTTTTTCCAAGTTAAGCCACCGTCCCAAGGTGGACGTTTTGCTACTCTGGGTTTACCCGAAAAGTAAACAGTAAGGGTTTCAGATTTGCCTTTAATTTGTTTTTTCATGAGCGAAATAAAGAAAGCATTTCCATCCCTTCTGAATTTTAATTCTTGCCCGTCCTGCAAGATTTTATTGATCTGCATGGGTTTTTGCAAGTCAATTTGCATTACTTGAGCAGGTGCTAAAACTCTGTAAGTCAGAGCAGTAGAGCCACTAATCATGCTGTCTTGGGGTTGTACTTTTACCCGTAGTTCGGCATATTGCCAGTCCCACCAAATACGTTCTGGAGTGATTGTTCCACGCAAGGTATCGTCATGTGTGAAGGTAAAATTAGGCTTAAATATCTGAGCTTGTAAACTTCCCTGCAAGCACAAAAAAAGACTAAGCACGATTGCTTTTTTCATTTTTGAATTGATATAATGATTTTCAAAACGGAATTATATACTTTAAGTCGCAAAACCTCTCCTCTCCTGCTGAGAGGGGAGAAAATCGGCGACAAATGCTCCTCTCTCAGTAGCCACAATGGAATTGGAGAGGGGTTGGGGGAGAGGTTTCAACAAGCAAAATTGGTCTTGCGACATTAAGTATATAAATCCGTTTCAAAATTAATAATTTTATGCTTATAGGGCATAAAAAAAGAGTTACGCTTTGAAGAGTAACTCTTTTAAATATTTTCTATTGTTGATTTCTTAAAGTTCTTCTTGTCCTTTTACAGTCAATTTCATTTGTGTTTCGCCAGTTACTGAGCGTAATTTTACCAAATAATTACCTCCCATTAATGGATACAATGGTCTGAGTAACACCACTTTATCGTTTTCCATTTCAAATTCACAAGGGACACCCAACCCAGACTCTGTACCTAATAAAGCAGTAAGGTTTTTACTGTTATCGACTGATACACGAACAGTTCCATTCTCAGTATTTCTAATGTACCAAACTAAACTATTGAGGTTTGGTTTAGCAATAATCGAAGCATAGGTTCTTGAATTTCCATTCTTTTCATATTCCATGATTCGATAATATTCGGTTGTTTTCAACATTTTGTAGTCAGTAAACGTAAATTGCAAACGTTCCTGAGTTGGATTTTCGCCCACTTCTACTTCTCGAATATCAAAAAAAGTTTCATTATCTCGGCTTCTTTGAACAATAAACCTGGCGGATTTGCCTTCTTCGGGCATTACCCAAGTTATGACTGCTCTATTCTCATCATTCATCTTTATCTCAGCTTCGATTTCTTTGGCAGAAATAGGCTTTGGAGTAGCAGATGAATTTTTTTGTGCAAGTACTAAATAACTAAAAGTTGTAAGATAGAGGATGACTGTCGCCAACAGTAATTTTGAGTATTTTCTCATAAGATTTTAATATTTAAAACAGCAATTTTCAGGATTTTTATCTATTTCATATTGGCGGATATGATTAAATTTTGTAAAATCTATTAATTTACAGTAACAATTTAAGATTTTCTTGTACAATATCAATAATAATTATTGTTAATTTTTTATATTGTTATACAAACATACGATTTGTCTATCAAATTCCGAAGTTTTTTCTATCCTTTTCTACAAGAACCTATTTTACGGTTAAAGTTGAACAATAAAAACTGCTGAAGTTGCTTGTCCGTCATATTTTGGCAAGAAAACCACATTCTTTTTCTTGAAAACTTTTTCTTTCAACCACGGATAAATTGCATAGCTCGCTTTTGAAGAAAGTATCCCGATTCCAGCACCTACCAGCACGTCCGAAACCCAATGACGATTGTTCATCATACGCATTGCACCCGTTGCACTCGCAATAGAATAACCACCTATACTGTACCAAATACTTTTGTCGCCGTATTCTTCCGAAAGCATATCAGCTCCCAAAAAAGCATTTGCAGTATGCCCAGACGGAAAGGAATTATAGGCAGAACCATCAGGACGAAGTACGTCTGTTGTGTATTTTAAGCCATTTACGCTTGCCAACATAATAGACTCACTGATAATTAACAATACAGCTTTTTCCCCGAAAGTATGTTTGCCATGAACCCCAATGATGTCCAACCCGAAGACAATTCCCAAAGGTCCTGCCTGAGAAATATCATCTAACCGTGTACGAAAATCTGCGAAATTTTTCTGATAATAACTTCGCTGGCTGTCTTTGAAATAACTTCCCAAAGCTACCGTACCAGTTGCCATTAGTGCCACAGGAACGATAAAACTCTTGGTTTTCATTTTTCGGAAAGTTGTATCTTGTTGTGCCTGAGAGAATTGGGCAGTGAAGAGTAGGAATAATAATATTTTTTTCATGAACAGAATTAAAAAAATGGATTTCTACAAAATTAGCAGAAATCCATTTATAATTAGGTTGATAAATTTAAAGCAATTTCTTTTCTGGCAATCCTCACAGGATTCCCCAAAAATATGATACTGAAGAAAAATTATAAACTATATGATAATCAATGGTTTATGATTATTTTTAAAATTTAGCAACTTATAAACTCAAAACTTAACAACTACTAATACCCCTTTGAATGCTCGTAAAAATGTTGGAGTTGATAGAAATTTTGAGAGATTAAATAAATTACATAGACAAATAACACGCCCGCACTTACAAAAAATGCTACCAAATTAGGCAAGCTAAATTTTAGATTAATCTGAAGTTCTAAGGTCTTTTTATTAAATACAAAATGACTGATTGCCAATAAGTTAAGCCCCATTCCGATTAATGGACCAAGCGTTAGAACCAAGGGCATGAGGAATTTCAAGAAAGGATTTTGATTAATGCCATACATCCAATTTTCTATTACTTCAATCACGCCTAAGTTGAGATTGAAGTAATATTTAAGTAACACTCCCAGCAAAAATAAGCAGGGCAAAGTAATAAGTAAATACCCAATTCTGGAAGAACGTTGGGCATTGGTAAGCGTCATTTTCAGTTGCAAACGTTGGTCATCATTCGTGACGTAGGGTTTGCTCATGGTTTCTAATTTCTGTAAAAAATCCTCTTTTGTCATTTTGATATTTTGCTTCTAATTTTTTCTAATCCTCTCGAAAGTAGCGACTTAATTGTTCCTTCGTTTTTATTCAGAATCTCCCCAATTTCACGAATAGATTTATCTTCAAAAAAACGAAGTGCGATTACTTCTTGGTACTTTGTATCAAGGTTTTTCAAATGCTTTTGTACTTGGACAAAATCTTCATGTTGTTGCAAGAGTAAATCATGTTCGAGAATGTCCTGATTTGTTTCTGAATAGTCAAAATTCTGATTTACAGATAGTTCCGCTAAAGAAACAGGGGCTTTTTTATCTTTTCTGAAATACATATTTATTTCATTCGTAGCAATTCTGTAAAACCAGGCGGCTATCGAAATACCCAACCAACGATAATTCGTGATATTCATAAATGCCTTCATGAAAACCTCTGCCGTAATGTCTTCGGAAGCATCCCAATCCAAAACACGGCGATGAATATACCCAAAGATTTGATTGTAATACTCGTCGAAAAGTATTCCAAAAGCCTTTGGTTCACGTTGGCAAATACTGATAATGTCCTGTTCTTCTTGTAGGGTCATAGATGGACGATGTAAAAAATCGTTGTATTCATAATTCAATAGTAATGATTTCGTTGCAAAAAGAAGATTTTTCGAGGTAATTTATTGGTTATCAGTCGCTTTAATTTCCAGTTTTACATTTTTAATTTTAAATTGTTGATTCTTCCTTTGAAAATCAGCAGAATTAGTACTAATTTTGCACTCCCAAAAACGAAGCAAATGGTACTTTCGTTGATGGTTTTCATTTAATGTACCAACACAATGGATCAAAAAATTAGAATTAAATTGAAGTCATTTGACCACACTTTGGTGGACAAGTCGGCTGAGAAAATCGTGAAAGCTGTAAAGGCTACGGGTGCTGTTGTTTCAGGACCAATTCCTTTGCCTACGAAGATTGAAAAGTTTACAGTTTTGCGTTCGCCACACGTGAACAAGAAAGCTCGTGAGCAGTTCCAATTATGTACTTACAAGCGTCTGATTGACATTTATTCTTCATCACCAAAGACAGTTGATGCCTTGATGAAGTTAGAGTTGCCATCAGGTGTTGATGTTGAAATCAAGGTATAGTTTGCCTTGTTCTTATGTAAAATCCCCTCTGAATCTTGATTTAGAGGGGATTTTTGTTTAGGGAAATTGTAAATTTAAAATTGTCATGCCGAAGTAAAATTTTGCGTAAATAACCATTTTTTGGTGCTATTCGCAAAATATTACTTTATTTCTCCTAAACCCAAATCCATCTCATCTTTCAGATTTACTCCACTGATTTGCCTATTTTTAATTTCTGTCAATAGATACAATAATTTTTCACTCGCCATTTCGTAGGAAAGCCCCGCAGGTCGAATATTTGAAATACAATTTCTGCTATCGTCTGTCAGTCCTATTTTTGGTTGGAATGTCAGGTACGCCCCCATGCTATCTGGCGAAGATAATCCAGGGCGTTCGCCTATAAAAATCACTACAATTTTAGCTTTCAAAAGAAAACCTATTTCATCAGCAATGGCTACTCGTCCTTGTTCTGCAATGATGATTGGGGAAATCCCCCAATTAAGATTCTGTAACTGTGGAATGAGATTTTCTAAAACAGGCAAAGCATGATTACTGACAGCATCTGCCGAAAGTCCGTCTGCAATAACAAAGCAAATGTCTGATTCTGAGATATTTAACTCATTTAAAAACGTTGCTGATTCTTTAGAAAGTCGTCTTCCCCAATCTGGACGTTGGAGGTACTCTTGCCGATTATTGACCCTGCTTTTCAGAGAGAAAACAGGGAGTGATAATCGCTTTGCCAATTTTTCGGAAAAAGATTTTACATCAATGGCAGAATAGACAGCATCACGGGCGAGGGCGTGGTCGGCTTGGAACTTTAGTAATTCAGCAGTTGGCAAACTATGCCCTGCCCGCCCCAAAGCGATTCTGGCAGGAGTATATACTTGCAGAAATTGCCAAACGTCTGACGTTGAGGACTCTACGGAAGGTTTCATAAAAAATGTTTTGAACTTTTTTCTGAAATGAATAGTTACATACTTCCCCTCTTACAGGAATGGGAAATACCCGTATTAATATGAAAAAACTAAATTTAACAATTTCCTTAGAAAGTTACGCTAACGATGCTGAACTTTCGGTTGAAGAAAGAGATTTATTAGCCTCTGCCCGTAAAGCAACTTACAAATCTTACGCTCCCTACTCTAAATTCCATGTCGGGGCTGCAATTTTGTTGGAAGATGGTACAGTAGTAACTGCCAATAATCAAGAAAATGCGGCATTTCCGTCGGGTTCTTGTGCCGAACAATCAGCGATTTTTTGGGTCGGAGCGAATTATCCAGAACATAAAATCAAGACAATTGCTGTCATTGCCCGACCATCTGGAGGGGATAATTTCAGGGGAGTTTCACCGTGCGGGGCGTGTCGTCAGGCGATGTTGGAATACGAAAATCGTCAGCAAAAATCTATCAGAATAATTATGTTAACGTCTGATAATCAAATACTTATATCAGAGTCTATTGGAAATTTATTGCCTGTAAAATTTGATGAGTTTTGAGGTTTGTTTCCTTGAATTTACAACTCTTTAGCTAACAATCGGAAAGTCATTCTGTGATATGGTGTTGTCCCAAATTGCTCAATTCCTTTTCGATGTTTTATCGTGGGATAGCCCGCATTATGTTCCCAACCATAATGCGGAAACTGAACTGCCAAAGCCTCCATCAAATCATCCCGATGAGTTTTTGCCAAAATTGAAGCTGCTGCAATTGACAAGAATTTCGCATCCCCTTTCACGATACAAGTATGCGGAATGAGCAGATAATTCACAAAGCGATTTCCGTCAATCAATAGATGTTCTGGGCGAAGTTTTAGTTGGTCAACTGCCAAGTGCATTGCCTTGAAACTGGCTTTCAGAATATTGATTTTATCAATATCCAAATTATCAACTTCTGCCACAGCCCAGGCCAAAGCATCTTTTTTGATGTCTTCTCTGAGGGTTTCTCGCTGATTTTTAGTCAATTGCTTAGAATCGTTCAAGAGTTCATGCGTATAATTTTTGGGTAAAATCACAGCCGCCGCAACCACTGGACCTGCCAGACAACCCCGACCAGCTTCGTCCAGTCCTGCCTCAATAAAATCTGAATTGTAAAAACTTTTTAGCATGGGGATAATTGTCTTTAGGCAATAGGCTTTAAAACCAGTTGATTATGTTTCTTAGAAAATTATCAAACCATAACTTTCTGATTATTAGATGATTGTAAATATTTTCAATAAATAGATTTTAATTCAAAAAAATCAAAAAACTCCTAAATTTTCTCCTTACTTGGCATGATTTATGCTATAAAATAAGTGGTTTACTGTGTTCTGAAATATGAAATTAATGGACAAAAGTAAGGGTTTATCCGAAATTAAACCATTCTTTTATCTCCCAAATTTCACCAGCACAACAACCATAAGTAGTAATGTATTGAATCTTCTAAAAGTATATATTTATTAGTTTCCTGCTTTCGATTTAATGGATAAATATTTGATAATCAGATATTTATTTAAGAAACTATTAACTAATTTTTAAATGAATCGACAATGCCTAAGTTGAAAAAATTGGGACTTACCCTCACACTCGCAGGTTCGCTGCTGGCAAATGTATATGCCCAACAAGAAAGTCCAATCTTGAAGGAAGCCCTCCGTCATTATGAATTACTGAGCTATGCTACGGCGATTCCTAAATTCGAGCAAATCCTCAAAGAAGGCACTTCACTTTCTTCGTCTGATAAATTATCGACTTTGTTGAAATTGGCGAACAGCTATCTCCAAACAAAGGATAATCAGAATGCCGAACGAGTTTACCGAGATATTTTCACGGAAAATAAAACCTTGTCTGGAAGCGACCAGAAGGCGTATCTCTACTATGCCCAGACTTTAGCAAATGTGGGTAAATTCAAAGAATCACAAGAGTATTTTGACAAATATAATTCTATTCAACCTGCTGAATTTCAATCATTTACTGCACAAGCTCCTAAATCGTCAAGAAGTACGAGTGTTGCCAGTACGCTAACAAACGAGAACTCAAAATACAATGTCGAGTTCCTCAGTATCAATACAAATCGCCCAGAATTTAGTCCAGTTTATTACAAAGATGGTATCGTATATTGTTCTGGGAAAGGTTCTGGCGTGAAAATGTTGAATGAAAAAGGAGGTTCATTTTTGGATTTATATTACCAAAATGATTTGTCTAAAGTAGTTGCAGTAGCAGACGGCAATGGCGAGAAAATCAAGCCGAAGCGTGTCTCAAGTGGTGGTACAAAATCCTTGGGGAAAGATTATTATTCTCAGCCTACTGCCAATGATTCAAGAACCTTGAATTTCTTCGGAACAAATGATGATGTAGTAGCGTCCGTTCCAAAAGCAAAAGGGCAACTCTCTGAGGCAGAGATATTTAGCAAAACACTTAATACAAAATATCATGAAGGTCCAGCTACTTTTACGCAAGATTTTTCAACGATAATTTTTACCAGAAATAACTTCAACGAAGGTCAGCAAGGAGCAAGTGAAGACAATGTAACCAAGCTGAAACTTTATACTGCCGATGCTACTAATAATGGATGGGGTGAAGTTTCGGAATTACCTTTCAACTCGGACGAACATTCTACGGCACATCCTGCACTTTCTAAAGATGGTAGATTCCTCTATTTCGCCACTGATATGGAAGGCGGCGAAGGTGGAATGGACATTTTTATGTCTGAAAGAAATAAAGCTGGAGAATGGAGTGAAGCTCGTCCTTTAGGAAAAGCGGTTAACTCGACAGGAAACGAACTTTTTCCTTATGTTGATGAAAACGGGAATTTATATTATTCGTCTGAAGGTCTGCCAGGCAAAGGTGGCTTGGATATTTTCTTTATAGAAATGAAAAATGGTAAGCCTGTTGGTAAGCCATTAAATATTGGCGAACCATTCAATGGACCAAATGATGATTTTGGAATTATTACCAATACAAACCGTAGCGAAGGATATTTTAGCAGCGACCGCAAAACTGGCGAAGACGACGATATTTACAGATTCACGAGACAAGGTTCTGCTTATGGCGGTTGCCGAGAGGTTACAGTAAATATTTTTGACCCAGAACAACAACAAGGTCTGAATGAAACAGAGATAGAAATTGCCACAAAAGGAGGCAAAACAGAAAAGAGAAAGACCGATGAAAACGGGAATATTAGTTTCTGTACAGGACAAGATTTAGATTATACATTACGGGTTTCAAAGGGTGGATATATCACCAACATCATCGGTTATTCTACCAAAGGCGAGGCAGACGATGCTCCGTCACGTTTGGAAGTTCCTTTGATGAAAGTGCAAGAACAAGTTGTTGAGCAAGCACCACCCGCTTTGATTATTGAGTCATCGAAAGTGATTCCTGCCGAAGTACCTAAAAATGCGTTTATCCCATCTGAGAAAAAATCGGCAGTTGCTAAAAAAAGTGGATCAGTTTTGAAGGGTGTTGTAAAGACAGAAATCGAAAAAACACCGATTGAAGGCGTTTTGGTTACTTTTAGAAACGATTGTGACAATTCTACGCAAGAAGCAATAACAGGTTCTGACGGAATCTATACCTTTGAAATGACCGATGGTTGCGACTATACTTTGGAAGTAACTAAGGAAGGTTATGGTGCAAATGTGAATAAAATTAATCGTATCAAAAAAGGAAAAGGTAAGGAAATTTCTCAGGATTTAGGTTTGTTTAAAGAGGGTGATGAAATTACCAATGACAATATTTATTACGATTCTGGCAAAGCAGCGATAAGAAAAGATGCTGCCCGTGAGTTGGATAAATTAGCAGCAACCCTCCAAAAAAATCCAGAAATGGTCATCGAAATTGGCTCACACACAGACAGCCGTGGCGATGCGGGCGTTAACCAAGAATTGTCCGACAAAAGAGCCAATGCAGCCGTTGACTATATTGCCAAAAAAGGCGTTGACCGTAACAGAATGTTGGCAAAAGGTTATGGCGAAAGCAGATTACTTAATGAATGTTTAGACGGTGTAACTTGCACAGAATCAGAGCATCAGAAAAATAGAAGAACAACTGTAAAGATTATTAAAGTGAAATAGGCTTTTGGCAGTTTGATATAAGATTTAAAAACTAAAGCCTTCGCCAAAAACGGGGGCTTTAGTTTTTAATCTGCTTCAAAAAAACATAAACTCAATAGATTTTCGTTAGTAAATTGTAGAAGTTAAATTTTAGACAAGGCTTTCATAAGCATGAGAATTTGCGTAAATTTACAGTTCAGTAAATAGTAAAAGCGTGATTAATAGATAGTTACCTTTTGGTAGTTTTCTACGTCTCAAATTAAAATACTATTGCTAACCACCCCATAATTCAAAATTCTGAAAAGACTGATGTTGAAGAAAATCTTATTAATTCTCCTTACTCTCGCACTTATCTTCCCAGTTGTTGCTGAAATCAACAAGCGTTTTTTGCATTTTTTTCCTTCAGAAATTAAAGAAAATCCCGTTGCTAAAAAGGTAGTTGCTCCAGCAAAAACTTTTCCTGTAAAATACATTCCTACGAATTTTCCATACAGTCAACTTTCTGAAAATCAGTGGGTTGACAGCGTTTTCTTCTCCATGACAGACGATCAAAAAATTGGTCAGTTTTTTATGGTAGCCACTTATCCACAACATGGCGAAGTGCATTTCAGGAGATTAGAAACCCTCATTCAGAATAATTACATTGGTGGTTTGATTTTCTTTCAAGGCGAACCTTTTTCGCAAGCACAATTAACCAATCGTTTTCAGTCAGTTTCAAAAATACCAATGCTCATTGCCATTGATGGCGAATGGGGTTTGGGAATGCGAATGAACCTACCTGCGATGTCTTTCCCAAAACAAATTACTTTGGGGGCATTGCAAGACAATAATTTAATTTACAAAATGGGAGGCGAAATTGCTCGTCAATGCAAAAGAGTTGGTGTTCACCTGAATTTTGCCCCAGTAGTTGATATTAATAGTAATCCGAATAATCCCGTAATTGGGCATCGGTCTTTTGGCGAAGAGCGTGAAAATGTGGCTACAAAAAGTAGTGCATACATGAGAGGAATGCAAAATAACCAATTGATTGCCTGTGCTAAACATTTTCCTGGGCATGGCGATACCCGTGGTGATTCGCATTATACTTTGCCTCAGTTGAGTTTTACAACTGAAAGATTAAAAAGTATGGAATTGTATCCGTTCCAGCGATTGATTGATGATTCTGTAAAATCGGTCATTGTGGGGCATTTACAAGTTCCAGTCTATGATTCAAAACCTGCTACGCTTTCTCAGAATATTATTACGAATCTCCTGAAAAACGACATGGGTTTCAAGGGTTTGGTCATTACGGATGCCCTCAATATGCGAGGCGTGCGGCATGGGACAGGTATGACTTCTGGTGAGGTTGACTTGCAGGCGTTTATGGCGGGTAATGATATTTTGTTGTATTCAGAAAATATTCCAGAAGGTATCAGACGCATTAAACAAGCTGTTCAGCAGGGTTTAGTAGCACAAGACGATATTGATAACCGTGTCAAGAAAATCCTTCATTCTAAATACTGGGCAGGGCTAAACCATTTCCAGTACGTAGAAATGGGCAATCTCTACCAAGAACTCAATACCACAGAAGGCATCCAATTGAAACAAGAATTGTTCAATAATGCCGTTACCGTAGTGAAAGATAACTTGACACAATTGCCTTTTGCGAATGCCCAGACGGGTAATTTTATTTCTGTTGGAATTGACCTTTCTCCCAATAATTCTTTTCATTCATCACTCAGTAAATTTGCCCCTTTTCAGCATTTTACAAGTGCAAATAAGATTGACGAGAACCTTTTTAATGAAGTACTCAGAAATGTAGATTCTACAAAAACTGTCATTGTTTCGGTGCATGATATTAAGAATAAACCAGCCACAAGGTTCGGTGTTAGTGCCAATGTCCAAGAGTTTATTAAGCGTTTAGAAAAGAAAACAAGGGTCGTACTTTGTGTTTTTGGAAATCCATATAGTCTAAAATATTTTCCCGAAGCATCTACCGTAGTCTGTGGCTACGAAGACGACGAAGCCGCTTATTCCTCGGTAGCACAAATACTTTTTGGGGCTTTGCCAGCGAAAGGAAAATTGCCAGTTTCAGTAGAAAATCTGTATCGTGCAGGAGATGGTTTAGTGACTTCGAGTTTCGGAAGATTGACCCAAGCCACACCCGAAAGTGTAGGCATGAAATTAGTGGATTTGATAGGTTCTGATATGGTAATCCAAAGTGCAATTGACCAAAAGGTTTTCCCTGGTTGCCAGTTATTAGTTGCCAGAAAAGGGAAAATCGTTTACCAGAAAAACTACGGAAAATTGTCTTATGAAGGCTCAGAACCTGTAAAAGACAATACCGTTTATGATTTGGCATCCGTCACAAAGGTGGCTTCTACCCTCCAGACGGTGATGCACCTTCATGATAAAAAAAAACTAAACATCGAAGAAAAAGCCTCCGTTTACCTGCCAGAACTAAAAGGAACAAACAAAGAAAACATCGTCGTTAAAGATATTTTGTGGCATCAGGCGGGCTTAGTGGCATATATTCCTTTCTGGGAAAAAACTCGTGGAAACTTCTGGAAACCAGAGTTTTACAGTTCTACAATGTCTGCTGAATATCCGCTACAAGTAGCAGATGCAATGTTTACAAAACCTGCCACCAAAGATTCTGTCTGGAAATGGGTTATGAAATCTCCCCTCATCAATAAAAAAGACAAAGACGGTCAATATCCATTTGTATATAGCGATTTGGGTTTGATAATCCTGCAACATTTAGTAGAACGTATAGTGAACAAACCATTGGACGAATTTGTAGAAAATGAATTTTACAAACCGCTCGGGATGGGAACTACGGGTTATAATCCGCTCAAGAAAATCACTAAAAATCAGATTGCCCCAACAGAAAACGATAACTATTTCAGACTGAGACAAGTGCAAGGAACAGTACAAGACCAAACGGCTGCCATGGTCGGGGGAGTGTGTGGTCATGCAGGATTGTTTAGTTCGGCAACGGATTTGGCAAAATTGATGCAAATGAATCTCGACCGTGGAGCTTACGGAGGCAAACAATACTTTAATAATGAGACAGTTACCTATTTTGCCAATACAAAATCACCGAGAAGCCACCGAGCTTTAGGTTGGGATAAACTGCCCTCAGACGGAGACAGTAATTATGTTTCTGCCAAAGTTTCACCATCTTCTTTTGGACATTCTGGCTACACAGGGACACTCGTATGGGTTGACCCGCAGAAAGAATTAGTCTTCATTTTCCTTTCAAATCGAGTATATCCCTCGGCAACAAACAACAAAATTAATACCCTAAAAGTCAGACGTAAAGTGATGGACATGGTTTATCAGTCGATGGAGTAGGGTAATTCAATAATTTTTCTCGATGATTAAAATGACAGACCCATACAAAACTGCTTTAGAAATTTTATACCAATTCCTCAAAGATGAGGTAGGTTACGAACATTGGGCGAAATGGATGTTGGATGATATTGAACTTTGGGAAAGCGAACAAAGCGTGGAACACCACTTGCGGGCGTACGGGGGTATGGGGTCTTTCAATGATATTGTTTTGGGCAATAACGATGTTGAAGGAATGTGGAAAGGTAAAGCCTTTAGCCAAGTTCAACATTTGGCTTACTGTTTGGCAACTGGACAATCATTAGAAAGTATTCTTACTAATCTATCGAACCCGTATCGTGCCAATGAAATCAGTGGTTGGCGATGCCGAACTTGTGGTGATGCCCGAATCAATACAATGGATATTGAGCGTGTTGTCTCTGATTATTTTACCCCAAAATTATTCATCGAATATGCCCAACAAGATACTTTATTTGAAATACTAAAAATAAGTCAAGTCATTGATTCAGAGATGGTTATCGGTAAAAGGCAAGCTATTGAAAACCTCATTAAAAATTCAAACATTACTTTAGCAGACAATAAAGAATGGCTCTGGACTTGCCCTAAATGTAGTAGCAAAGAGGTTTGCGTATATAGATGGACGCTCCACGAGAACGATACTGACCTGACTGAGGCTGAGGATAATCTGGAGATAATTAAAAATTAAAATTATGAATTTAAGATACGCTCAAAATTAGAGAATCCGTGGTACGGTTGAGATTAAATTTCGTTTAGAAGAAATAATTATCAACTGTGACTTAACTTATCGGAATTAGATTTGACAACTTTCAAAAAAGTTGTCAAATCTAAACAGCCTCCCATTCATTTTCCTACAAATCCTTCCCAATTTTCCGTTTTCTTCGCCTTGAAATATCTGCTTGATGTCCGTTTTCCATCAATAACTGCGAATTATCGGTATCGTGTTCCAAGATGCAACTTTGATTTACCATAAATGCACGATGTACCCGTAGAAATCCCTTCGCTATCAGCATAGGTTCATAGTATTTGAGGGTGTGCGAAGTAACTCGTTGTTTACCATTTTTAAGATAAAAGCACGTATAATTTGCTATGCCTTTCATCATGATTATTTGGTTGATAGCAATGACTTTTTTACGTCTTTGGTCGATTGTTAGCAAGTCTTCTTTTTGTATTTTGAAATTTTCCATGTCTGAAAATGAGTGTGTTAGTGGTTATTGAACATAAGTAATATAAATCCTATAAGTAGCTCTCAATGTACCTGTTGTATTTGCAAGGTTAGAGCTATTTCCATTATTCCTTAAAATATAGATATTTGTTCCGTCAAATGATGTGCTGAATTGATAGCCAGCCAAAGGTGTCGTTGGACGGTTATCCGTAAATCCTTCACCCACAACATTACCATTAGGATTCTTTAAAAACACTCTCACATCAATAATTTTATCGGCAGTTAAACCATGAGTGACTACTGTTGTAAGCGAAGCATTGGTTTCAGTGGCAGCCCCTGCTGTGATAGTTCCTGTCAAAACTTTTGTTTTGATGTCAGGTACATCAGCACCAGAGCCTAATTTTGTAAAACCATTCACCGTCAAATCACCATCACCTTGAAGGGTCATCATCGGTGTTGAAACACCTGGGCTAATACTATTATTCAAGTGCTTCCATACAATGTTTGCCAAAGCGGGTGTATTGTTTGAAGTTGAGGTTTGAATCAAACTATTGGCATCAACATTGTTTCCGAGCCTAATCACATTGGTAGTTCCTTTTAAATAAATATCGGGATTTGCATCTGTTCCTGCCGATGACCTAATTTCGACTCCCACACCCGTAATAGACGAAGCCGCTCCGATGGTCAATCTTCCACCAAAAAAACCTGTCCCACCAACTGTACTTGTACCCGTAACCGTACTATTACCACCAACTGTACTATTTCCACTTGCATTAATCGCACCATTGATATCAAATACTCCAGCGGAGTAGCCAAACAGAGAAATGGGTGAACCCGCAGTGTTGATGAACTTCCAGTTTATGCTCGTAGTTCCGTTTGTTTGTCCAGGCGAGGTCTCTTGCGTTACTGCCCAATTTGATCCCGTGTTTCTTGTATATTTTATCGTAATTGGGTTGGTGGCATCATTCATCAAATTGATTAATGGGTTTATATTTAAAGTAGATGGAGTACTACTTACGTCTAAAAGTGCCATTGGTGTTGGTGTATTGATTCCCACTCTACCTTCTTCATTTATTATCATTCGGCTAATTGGTCCCGTATTTGGACCTGTTGAACCTGTTGGTGTTGTAGCAAACTCTAATTGACCTGGTATGTTTGTATTACTAAAAGTACCTTTCGCAACAGCCTTGATGGAAGCGGCGGGTCCCCAAGACCCAAAACTATTATCCACTGATCCAGAGAACTGAATGACTCCCATTTCGCCTACGGTAATGGGTGCAGCCGCACTTGATGTTCCACCAAATTTGACAAAAGATTGGAGTGGAGTTCTGTTTCCCGTTTTCTCAACTTGAAATACAGCCGTATTGCTTTGACCTGCGGCATCCCTTACAACCAGAGGAGAAAAAGGTTCGGCTGTTCCGATGCCTACATTACTAAGGTTTCCAACCCCATAATAAATATTGTTATTTAGACCAGTAGTCCATTGACTTCCACCGCCAGAAGCCGCATTCCCCAAAATAACATTTCCCGAAGCATCTAATGATAATACTTTTGTGGGGGTTGTAGAGACAGTTGTGTTAACATTCAAATTATTAAATTTCAATCCACTTGTACCAGCCGTGGGAGCATTGATATTAAGTCCTGGGGCGATGGTCATGGGTTGTTGAGCCAATAATTGATTAGAAGTAAATAATAGCGATAAGGCTACTATGTATATTTTTTTCATGTTTTTAAATCTTATGAAATTGTCTCTATTGATATTTTTAAATTTACACTCCCTTAGAAACTCCCCACAAACTGTCGTCTTCTCCGTCTCGAAATTTCAACCTCATGCCCATCCACTAAAAACAACGAAGATGAGTCAATATCGTGTTTAAGAATACAATCCTGATTGACTATAAACCCTTGTGGACTCTCAGAAAGCCCTTGCCGTCCAAGAGTGGTTCATAGTATTTGAGGGTGTGCGAAGTAACTCGTTGTTTACCGTTTTTAAGATAAAAAAAGCAGGTATAATTTGCTACACCTTTCATCATGATTATTTGGTTGATAGCAATGACTTTTTTACGTCTTTGGTCGATTGTTAGCAAGTCTTCTTTTTGTATTTTGAAATTTTCCATTGGTTATTGAGTGTGTTTTGATTTACTCTGTGTAAGTGATATAAATAACATAAGGTTTGGCTGCGAAACTACTATTACCTGTCAAAGTAATGTTTGTGGCATCATGCCTCATCTTGTATCTTGCTGCCGTGGGAGCATCAAAGTCGTTTGGAGCAAAATATTGTGTTCCATTTTGTACGTAGCTCGTACAAGCAATAATTTTTGAGGCAGTCAATCCATGTGCCACTGTGGTAGTTGCAGTGGTGTTTCCTGATAAAATTTTAGTTTTAATAGCTGGCACATCCGCCCCCGAACCCCCTAATTTTGTGAATCCATGAATAGTCAAATCCCCAGTACCCGTCAGGTTCATCATGTTGGTTGAAGTTGTTGATGAATTGACATGCCCAAAATTAAAAGACGACGATGCGGGTAAATTATTAGTCGTAGTAAATTCACCAATACACGGAAGCCCTGAACTTGCTCCGAAACGCAAAATGTGATTATCATTGGTGGACATAAAATCCAAATCTGGAACAGCATCCGTACCACCTGCGGTATTGATGGCGACATTAGCGTTGGCTAAACTATTGTTACCCACTACCATGCCTGCCGTTCCTGCCAAGGTATTCTGGGCAGTAGTCCCTGAACCCGTCAGAACCCAAGAATTATTCGGAAATTGAGTCCACTCTGTGCCGTTGTAGTAATAAAGAATACTTCCAACACTCGTATTGATATTCACAACCATACCTCCCACAGGCGAAGGAATGGCGGTATTCACTGCCGCAAGGCTGGCATACGTGGGTACGTTGATAGCGGGGGCTGTGGGGGCAGAAGTATTCACATTTCCCAAAATCACATTTCCAGAAGCATCTACTGAAAGCACTTTGGTTGGTGTTGTACTTGCCGAACTGTTGGCATTGAGATTAGTAAAAGTCAAACCACTTTGCCCAGCCGTAGGCGAACTCACAACCAATCTTGGACTGATGGTCATGGGTTGTTGAGCTAATAATTGATTCGAAATGAATAGTAGCGATAAGGCTACTGTATATATTTTTTTCATGGTAAAATCTTGAATGTTTTAATCGTAACTATTTGATATATAATTACTTGAAAAATTAACAACTTAAAATTTAACAACTCAAAACCTACTCCCTGTAAGTAACCAAAATCTTAAAAGGGCTACTTCTCAGGAAAATTCCACTAGGGGTATTTACTGACAAGAAGAGCGTTATGTTAGAAGCATCATGGTAAACTCTGTATCGGTAGCCATCCGTAAAATCATGAGGCGTAACAAAAAATTGACTTGCCCCAGAACCAAATTGTACCACAGCCGTACATGAAATAATATTTGCCCCCGTTAATCCATGAAGTACCGAGACGGAATAATCTGAACTACCCGATGGAATTGTACCCGTGATAACTTTGAATTTTACCCCTGGAACATCCGTAGTACCTCCAAATTTTGTAAAACCATTCACCGTAGCATCGCCGTCTCCTTGAATACTCATCATATTGGTGGTCACATTACTCGCATTGACGTGTTTCCAAGCGATACTCGCTGACCCCGCCGCAGAGCTATTGACCGTCGTTTGAATGATATTCCCAGAAGTTGTACCATTACCATTAAATTTTACGACATTCGTTCCGTTGGTTGCACGAAGGTATAAGTGAGGGACACTTAGCGATGCCGTACCTGCGGTAATATCAAGCCTGCCCAAAGTAGAACTTGCCACAGGAGTCCCGATAGTGGTAAAAACACCGAAGGAATCTAAAATATTGCCGTTTTTTATCCACCCAGTTGTTGTAGGAAAATCCACCGCTTGCCAAGCGGGTGTTACCAAGGTAGCATTGTAATAAGTAAACTGCCCTAAGTCTGTTCTATAAACCAACTGTCCAGCTACGGGTGTTGGAATGGCGGTTGTAACTGCCGCTAAGGTAGCATAAACTGGCACATTGATAGTCGATACAGAACCCCCAGAAGGAGCATTTCCCAAAATCACATTCCCTGTGGCATCAACGGTCAGCACTTTCGTAGGAGTTGCCCCTGCCGAAGAGTTAGCATTAAGATTAGAAAATTGTAATCCACTTGTGCCAGATGTTGTTGAAGTAACCGTTAGTCCTGGGCTGATTGTGAGTGGTTGTTGTGCTAATATTATGTCGGAAACCAACATTAATAAGCCTATTTGTATATATTTTTTCATTTAGTCGGGGCTATTAGCTTTTGGCTTTTAGCTTTGATGATATTTTAAAAAGATTGAAGTTTGTAAAAGTATTTTGCCAAAAGCTAATAGCCAATAGCTACAAATCTATTGAACATAATAAATGAGGATTTTACAAGGACTACCTATAATCGGTGGTGAAGGATCACCAATTGCCACTGCAACATTAACTGACACATTGGTACTGTTAAATCTTGTTTGGAAAGTGTAACCCGTTGAACCATCTCCTGCATAGTAGTAGGTACTTGAACCCACTATGGCTACTACGCCAACAATTTTGGTTGCATCACTCAATCCATGAGCAAAGGTGTTGACAATAACACCGTTGGAGCCAGTTGTATTAGCAAGTGTACCAGTAATTATCTTGGTTTTGAGGGCTGGCACTTCCGCCCCTGAGCCTCCAAATTTAGAAAAACCATTGATTGTCAAATCTCCATCACCTGTAAGCGATGCAATGGGCGTACTGGCATCTCCGCCTGCACCATTCGTAACATGATTCCATGCGAGAGTTGCAGAATTAGGGTTATCGTTAATCGTCATCACTTGCGAAATACTGCCTTGTGCAGGACTGGCTCCCGAAAAACGTAAGATATTGATGGGCGTTGCCAACGTATTTTTTATCATCAAATGTGGGGCTGTAAAGCTACCATTGAAAGTAGTGACGGAAAAAGTTGCCCCATCGTCTTGTGAGGTAGCTCCTAACCGTACTCTGCCACCACCGTAGTAAATATCACTACTGGCAGGTGCTAAACGGCGAACCCAAAAACTTTCCCCAAAAGTATTCCAAGCCGTAGTGCGATAGACCAATTTGTTTAATGCCGTGTTGTAAACCAACATTCCCGCAGTGGGAGAAGCGATGGCATCAATAGCCGTTTGATTAGCATAAGCGGGTACATTGACCGCCGCACCAATGGCAGAACCTCCTCCACCCGTGGGAGCGGTACTCAGGATAACATTTCCCGAAGCATCTACTGATAATACTTTTGTGGGCGTGGTAGTCGCTGAACTCGAAGACGTTAGATTGGTTAATTTCAGACCACTCGCCCCCGTCGTAGGAGCATTGACTCTAACGCCTGGGGCAATAGTAAGTGGTTGTTGTGCTTTTAAAATTGAGATGGATAATAGATAAGCAAGTAAGACAAACGTAAATTTTTTCATGATTATAAATTGGATGTTTCATTTTTGATGATGCAAAATTAGAATCAAGTACACAGTCAATATGAGTAGTTTTACCAAATGGGCTTTTGGTTTTACGAAATGTGAATTTGAGTTTAGGAGAGGAAAAATTTATCTTACCGCAAGGACGGGAGGACGCTATTATTTAGGTTTTTTTAGTAGGGACGAATTGCATTCGTCCATTTCCGCCAGTAACACCGTGGACGAATGCTATTCGTCCCTACATCAGCCATCTACAATAGAACCCAAAATAGCGTCCTCCCGTCCTTGCGGTAAACCAAAACCCCCATTTCATCAAATCAGAAGGCTATTTCATCAAATGAGGCAAAATCGAAAGGGAAATGGGCAGTAGCTTTGAGGAGAAATTTAAACACATAATTTTTTAACAAAATGAAAAAAATAACAATTGCCCTTTGCTTGTTGAGCCTTCTAACTGTTTCAGTATCAGCTAATCACAGTACCAAAAATTTATCTGTAAAAAAGGTAACTGTCGGAGCTAAAATTAAAATCAAAATCAAGAACGATACCGACGATTCTTTCACGGTTTATAATGCAGGAAGTGGAGGGTCGTATAACCTCACAAAAGGTGCCACAACCGCTATTTCGATGGACGAAGGCGATAAACTATACGCTTATCAAGGAGGTAAAAAAGGAGCGTTACTCTTAACAGCCTCTGCCGATATGGACGGAAAAGTACAGATGTTGAGTAAATTATAAGAAAGCATTGTTTTGGTAAAAAGCCTCTCAAATTCGAGAGGTTTTTTTATTTCGTCAAACCAAAAGCCTATTTGGTCAAATGAAAACGGTGCATTTAGCTTGAAATGGTTAATTTGAGAAACGGTTTGTCTATCAGACCCACCAATTACCTACTATTCCAATATTTTTTATCTTTGTAGTAACTCAGGGTTTAGAAAAACCTTGAAAGGAATGTTTGTAGTTAATATGGTTGTATGACATTTTTCTGGACACAAAGTCTCACGAAGTATTACACAAAGTTACACAAGGTAAAATCTTAGTGATACTCTGTGAAAACTCTGTGTCCAAAGGAACTGTCAGAAAACCATTTATCCAAATCAATGAAGTACATTTTACTTGCTATTTTCACCGTTTTGTCGTGGCTGTCCGATGCTCAGAATTTGAGTTTCCGAAGCATTGACAAAGCCCGTGGATTACCTACCAATACCATATACGATTTACTCCAAGACCACTACGGTTTTATATGGTTGGGGACAGACAAAGGACTTTTTAGGTACGATGGCATTACGTTTAAGCCTTACGCAAGTACAGGGCAAAACGATAAGTCCATCAGTAACCTCATGGAAGATGCTTCTGGAAGAATTTGGGGACAAAATTTTTCGGGTCAATACTTTCATAATCAGGGAGATAGCCTTTTGCTGAGTTCAGAAATTAAGTCTAATGGCACGTTCT
>JAAFJL010000250.1 GCA_013298865.1 Cytophagales bacterium
CCGGTTCGAACCCGGTTTTTCGCTCAGCTTAAATGAAGCACCTTATGGTGCTTTTTAAGTTTAAGAGGAAGAGAGTAATCTCAGAATCATGCCAGGGTGGTGGAACTGGTAGACACGCAGGACTTAAAATCCTGTGAGCCGTAACGCTCGTACGGGTTCGATTCCCGTCCCCGGTACTATTACCCCATTTTAGAGAAACAAAGAGAAAGTAAAAGGCATTGAAAATCAGCTACTTAGCTAAAATTCAAACTTTATACTTTCTCTTTTTTTGTTGTTGTTTAGCGGTTCATGGACACGCATTGGACACGCACTTATCATTTTATTGTTTATATTTGGAAAAGATTAAAGAACAACCAAAGAAAAACAAGTAAAATGAGTGTAGCATTAGGTAAACGCCCAAACAGAACGGGAGACAAAGTAAATCTGTTTCTTGATTTTTATGTGAATGAGGTAAGACAACGTGAAAGCCTTAATTTGTTCTTATTTACACGCCCAAAAACAGCGAGTGAGAAAAAACATAATGAAGAAATTAGAAACTTAGCGGAGGCGATACGCTCAAAAAAATCACTCACTCATTATGAGGCGGGCGGGGCAGAAGTTACACCCGCTTTTAAAAAGAATATCAACTTTATTGCCTACTTCCAAAACTATCTTGACAACTACACAAAAAAAGATAGTAGAATGATTAGTGCCTGTTTACAATCATTCAAAACTTTTCTCAAAGAAGAAGAAAATAAAACCGTTATCACTCCCAAAGAATTAACAGAACAACTCTGTTTAGATTTTAGAGAATATCTTGATAATAAACTCAACGGTGAAACCCCCTCAGATTATTTTGCCCGCTTCAAAAAGGTAATTAAACAGGCTATCAGAGAAAAGATATTAACCTCTAATCCTACCAACGATATAAAGACTTACAAGCCAAAGGATAGCGTTTTGAAAGATGTATTAACCTTTGAAGAAATGCAGTTGTTAGCACAAACAAACTGTGGAAATGAGGACGTGAAGCGGGCGTTTTTGTTTGCTTGCTACACGGGTTTAAGATATTGTGATATTGTGGAATTGAGATGGAAGCATATTAAAAATAGTGTACTGACTATTAACCAACTCAAAACAGAAAAACCCGTTTCTCTAAAACTAAATGCTATCTCTGAAAAACTCATGGGAACGGTGGGAGAACCAGAAGCCCAGGTTTTTAAATTGCCTACTCATAATTCTATTCTCAAAAATTTAAAGAACTGGACGGCACGGGCGGGCATTGATAAGCACATTACATTTCATTGTGCCAGACACTCGTTTGGAACTAATCTAATGATGTATGATGGAAATATTAACACCGTGGCGAGCCTCTTAGGGCATACTTCATGGAAGCATACACAAAAATATGTTAGAGCCGTGGAATCAATGAGGGAACAGGCTATTAGTAAATTACCTGAGATTAATTTTTAGAACGCCTCCACATAGTAGCAAATTTAATCATAAAAAAAGCCTCATTCTGAACCGACCAAAGTAACAGAATAAGGCATTAAACTAAAATTACAGATGCAAGATACAACAAGATTTAGTAAAGTAGAAGACGTTATTTTGATTACAGAAAACTTCACGCCTGAGTATAAAGAAATACAATCAGTATTGAAAGATTATTTTTCATTTAAAAAAATTAGTATTGAAAGAACATTTATTAATACCCGTGAATTGAACTGCATAAGTTTTGATGATATTTCACGCATTGATAAAGACCGTCTTAAAAATCAAATTTGCCCTGTTTTTAGGTTACAGGATAGTGATAGAGCATTAGTAAAAGTTAATAGAGGTAACGATAATTCACACTTAATTATTAAAGAAGTAAAAGAAAACTCATTTAGCTTTTATTCAACATCAAGAGTAAAACATGAGTATATGATTTATGAAGAAGAAGAGCCTGAACTTTGTGATATTGGAGAATATAATTTGAAGTATTCAGAATATGAAATAGTTTATTGTATTATTAAGAAATTAGCAAAAAACAGAGTTTTTGAGGATTTAGAAGAGTTTGAAAAAGAATATAAATTTTATAAAACGTTGTTTGCTGACAATGAAAAAGACTTTTTAAAATGCCTGTTATATCCTGACAAATTAAATGGTTATTATTCATCTCCATACGATTATACTGAAATACAACATTATTCAGATTTAAAAACTCGATTATTTGAAATTAAGAATGGTTTAGTGAATACACCCGCACCGCCCGCCACGGCACAAATGACCAATAAAAAGCCTATCATAGAAAAGCCTATGATTTCATTCAAAGCAATGTTTAAAGACCCCTCAGAGTATGATAAAGTATTAGGTTATATTAGTGAGTATCTGACTGAAACAAAGCAATGGAAAGAGAGTATAATATATCTGAGTGCCTTTTATGGTGTGCTAAGAGATAGAGGATATTTGAATAAAATTTACAATGCACCTCAGATTAATAGAACCTTAAAGAATGAATTTGGTATAGATGCTAAAACTACTGATAAGAACTTTCAAGATACACCAATCAATAGAGCAGTAGCGACCTTTGTAGAGGCTTTTAATATGATACCCTCTTTAAAATCTACAAAGTAACCCCCTAACTTCCATTTGTTCCTTTTTTCTTCCACGGGAACAAATGGAACAACCTCCTTTCTCTTACTTACTAATTTTGCATCGTTGATTAGATAATCAGCGGGCGTGTAGCTACTCTCCCATTTTTTAATTTTTACCAAAAAATTTCTAAATGGAAAATCCAAATTTAGAACAACGATTAGACAGGATTGAATCTTTGCTAACGTTTCAAAAAAACGTCCTCACGTTTGAAGAGGGTTGTAATTACTGTGATTTTACACTGTCACACGGGTACAAACTCACAAGCGGGCGATTAATCCCATTCTCAAAGCCAGACGGGAAAAAGATTTTTTTCAATCGTGAAGAGTTAGAAAAATGGCTACTCAGAAACCCTGTGAAGACACAAGAGGAAATTGATATGGAAGCCTCAACGTTTGTAACGCTTAACAGAAAGAAAGCTAAGGGGGGGCGGGTATCATGCTAATCAACGATTATTATAGGGCGGTACAAGTTGCCAAAAGTCAAACAAGGTTTGATGTAGATAAGTCCTCAGAATCATATCAACGTTATGAAACGTTTATGAAAAATCAGATTGGATTTAATAAAGGTGGGTTAAGTTTTCATTTTAGTAAAGTTCCTGAGATCTTTAATATGAGAGCCAAAGACAAGCCAGATATGGCAATTACAAAGACTGAAAATATATCAAGTGTTTTTATGCCGAACCCTAAATTAGAACTTGGACACGGGGACAACAAAGATACTAACGATGCTATTTTGATTATTTTGGGTAAAGGTGAAAACGGTGGCGTGAATCAGATTGAAATATTTGTTTGCCGTGGTCAGAAACACCACCAATTAAATTTATATCGTTCTCTTTGTGATGGTGATTTAGATGAAGAGATTGAAAAGTTTAGGCGTGAAGCTAAAGACAAACCATTACCAAAACAGTAATGGCTTAGGGGGGAGGACTTGGCGGTTTACTTCCCCTTTTTTTGTTCTTCTATGTTAAGTACCATTCTATTACTGATTTAGTAATGATTTGGATTAAACTGTTTCAATCATGTATGATAACTTAGATTTTTCATTATCAAGAGATAAAGTAAATAATATTGATTTTTTAAGAGAAGTACCCAAACGATTAGAGCGTACAAGCGAGCATTATTTTAATGATAATCAAGATGTTTGTGTTACTGGATATTTGGGAACTTTGAAAGTAGTAGTTTCTAATCGAGCCGTGAAAGTAAAAGATAGTAGTTTCTGCAAATGGTTGTTAGGAGACAATTTACAAGGCTTATACCGTGGAGACGTTGAGCGGGGTTTTGATAAACTTTCTGATTTGTTATGTTTGCCCATGCAAGATGCTAATGTTACCAGAATAGATTTGGCTCAAAATATCTTAGTCAAACATGATATGGGGGTGTATTTGAATCATTTGGGAAACTTGCAATATTACAACCGACTTGCCCAAAATAACGGCTTGTATTACCAAAACGGTAATGGTCAATTACTTTTTTATGGTAAAGTCCATGAATCAAAAATTAAAGGCGTTCCCGTGCCTGAGATATACAAGGGTAGGAACGTATTGAGGTATGAGAGGCGATTTAAAAAAGACCTTTGTAAACAGTTCAATATGCCAGAATTAACTGTAAAATCGTTATATTTAGAAGATTTTTATGTGGGTATCATGGATAGGTGGTATAACGATTATGTAAGAATCCAAAAACTAACTGACATTCATTTTGATTATACAATGGTTAAGGGAAAAAGACAAGTTTATGAACAATCAACTCTTTATTATGTTCAACAGCGAGGAGGCTTATTGAACGTACTAAATGAGATTAAAGAGGCTCAAAAGAAAAAGGAATTAACCCCCAAACAAGCAAACGATTTAAGGAAGGTTTATAAAGATGCCTGTAATAGTGAGTTACTTACTTCCAAGAGTGAATTAATACAAGAACTTGATTGTAAGATGAAAGAGAGCCTTAGATTTTATAGATAATTATTCTGTTTATTGCCAAATTGTTAAGTGTTATTTCTGTTAATTATTGATTTTGTAGAAAATAGTCAGTATTTTTAATGAAATTATAATGACATGAAGAAAGCAATAAATTACATTATTACAGAAGTTACAGAAAGTTGGTTGTTATTGGTATTGAGTATTTTAATAACCTTCATCAACTGAACCGATGGGCAGATATAGAACGGGTGCAATTTACACCTCTGAGGCAAGAAGACTTGATTTATCATTTTTACTTAAAGAGGGGTTTATCAAAAAGAATGCAAAAATACAAGGCGTTATCAACTGGAGCATTAGAGACGAACCCACGGGAAGTATGACTATTTTAACCAATCATGCACCCGATGAAAAATATATTAGGCTATCATATACCGCTACCGACTACAATAAAGTACAAACAAGTTTTGATTATAAAATTGATTTGGTCGAGGTTGATTCTAATTTAGGAAAAGGTAAAGTTTTATACATGATTTGCCCTGAGAGTGGGAGGCGTTCCAGAATTTTGTATTTAGCTTATGGGGCTAATAAATTCAAGTGTCGAGAGGCGTATCAGAATCGTTTGTATTTTAGCACTCAGAAAAGTAGCAAGTTAGATTTTTGGAATACCAAGTATTTTGAAATGGTGAGTAAACTTGAAAAATTTGGAAGCCTCAGAACAACAACCCACAAAGGTAAACCGACCAAGCGGGCGTTAAGATATGATAGATTAATGATTGAAAAAGATAATTGTGATATTCAACGATGGGAGGGTTTTGAAGAAAGATTAATTGGAAGAGCAGTAAAAAGAGGTCAGTATAATGATTTGTTATAATGGTACAAGTCTTAGAAATTTAGGTTATTTTTGAAAAAAATTTCTGTTATTTTCTGTTTATTTTCAGTCTATAAGTAGTCAACAGACACGCATTGGACACGCACTGTTTATAAATCATTGATAATTAGACACTTATAAGGTTTTTAAGTACCCGTCCCCGGTACTATTACCCAATAAAAAAGGTGTAAATGTCAGTTTGTCTGAGGTTTACACCTTTTTTTGTTTGCCTTTACAATCCCAAATAACCCAATCCCCAACAATCCATGAAAAAAATCATTATTCTCTTATTTGCTCAGGTATTTTTTTGCTGTCAGTCTAAACAAAAAGAGGTCGTTACCACCGAAAAAATTGTCAACCAAGATTCTATTAGTACTGATAAAAAGGTTTTAGAAACTGATTTGCCTGAAAGCGAAAAAGCAAAACTTTGGTTGGTGAAATCAATCGAAAATTATTTTATATCTGATCTTACTCTGATGGATTCCGTCATGAATTCTGTATGCACTAAAACTTACACAAGCTACAAAAGCGATGCTACGGGTGTGGACATGGACGGTGGGCTGACAGTGAAAGAATTTGAGAAAAAATGGAAAGGTAAATTCAATACGAAATTAGGGGGTGCTGGTGTGGGTTTCTTGATTTCTGGACAGGATTGGACTAAAATAAAAGTGAGTAAATGTACTCTTTCTTCTAAAAAAATTGATGAAGGTTATTTGTTTGAAACCGTCATCACTGATGTGGGAGTAGCAGATTACAAGAGAGATATTAAAGTGGTAAAATCTGGCGATAATTTTTTGATTGCAGATGTTCTGGAGTATGAGTAGCT
>JAAFJL010000251.1 GCA_013298865.1 Cytophagales bacterium
TTCGTACCCTCTCGGTGATTCACCAGTTGTATTATCAAACCAACGAACACCACCTGCACGGAAAGCATTTACTGGATCAAAAACAGTTTCTACAACTTCATTTTTCCCTGGTAATAACGCTAAACCGCCCAAAGAAATCTCTTGGTGACCGCCCGCAAAATTCACTCCAGAGGGATTATTTTTATTTGCACTTTTAGGATACATATCTTGCCAATAAAACTCACCACCACCATTACCCTGAATCGGTACCTGATTTGTTCCACCAGAAGTAACTCCATTTACTGTTGCATTAGACTCCAAAGAATATGTACCATCTGAATTCAGACCTGCTCTTAGAATATCTCCTGCCGAAGTTCCTTCATACAAATTTCTTTTGCCAGTAGCTGTGTTCAAATCATTCAGCAAAGTGCTGTAATTATTGTTACCTAACTGATGCCCAGCTCTGTCCATAAAACCAATAATCATTGAGCCATCAACGTCAAATTCTATATCGGAAAGCATTGGTTGCGGACAAATTGTTTGACTATAAGTAGCAGCACCAGGGGCTGGATTAGTAATGTCACTCCATTTAGCAATCCAAGGTTTCCAAGCAGCCGAAGTAAAATCTGTTGGTAAATTGATACTGGTATATCCTCGTGGATAATTTAACGGAAAAGTTGTAACCTGAGTAAAATTGTTCGGATTGGCATCACCAGGCGTAAATGAGTAGATAAATGCCTTCAAATTCGCAGAAGTTCCTCCGCTATTTTCAGCAGTACAAACTCCACCTACATAAACTTTTCCTCTCCAAAACTTTACCGCCCAAGGACGGAAAACTCCATTAACACAACCAGGGTCTGGCAATGTATGTGAAATTTTAGTTGTTGGTGCTACCGCAGGAGAACCTATTGGTAATTCGTATAATTTTCTATCAAAAGTATTGATAACCCACAAAGTTTTTTCATCATCAGAAATATCAATATCGCCCAAAGACATTTTTCCTACTCTTCCAAAAGCAGTTGAATCTCTGTTGGGTTCTGTTTTGAATTTGCTTAAAGAATCTGCTGCCGAAGCCTGATTTCTTGGGTCTGTACCAACGGGAATCGCTAATGTTGAATTTGCTAAATCAACAAATAAAGTAGTTACTTGGGTAGCTCCTGAAACATCAATTTTATAAATAGCACCTGGACCACCAGCTCCAAAACCTGAGTGTCTTTTTAGCAAAGCACTCGTGAAAATAAATTTTGAACTACGCTGATATGCCATTCCCCAAGTTGCTCCAACTTCCTTACCTTTAGACAGATACGCATTTTCAGAAGTATTTCCTGCTCCTACATTTGTGCCATTACCCTTTGGGGTGTAAGGAACAGTTACTATGAAAGGATCATTGGCTGAGTTTCCTCCGTTCAAGGGCGTTCCGTTTTCGTAACACGGAGTTACCATAAATGGGTCTGTTGTACCACAATAATCTGAGGGATAATTAACACCCAAATTAGCAGTACCGCCACCATTCACAAACTGAACAGTTGTACCACTACCTGAACCTTTTGGTCCACCAAAATAAGCAGAAGGGAGATTTGAAAATTCGACTCTTACCTGAGCAGATGTACCCACAGTAAGCGTGTAAGTACCATCCGAAGCCGTCGTTTTGGTGTCTAATAAAGTACCATCTGCCTTGTAGGCTTTCACGGTGACACCTTTTACGGAAGGTTCTATGGGGTTTGTTGCAGTTTGCTGTCCGTTCGCATCGAAATCACGAAAGACTTTACCTGTTACATTCTGGGCATGAATCTCTGAGAATAACGCCGAGGAAGTAATCAGTATTAAGCAAGGAAAGAATACCCTTACTACAAAGCGAAGTAGTAATTTATTCATTGTTTTATGGGATTTATATTTGAATCGAAAATTTCAAATATTGAAATTCAACAATTCGGAATTAAGTAAGGAAATACGCTTTGAGCTTCAATCAGTACGACTGATTAGCCGAAGTATTTTATCAGAATTTATATCTGGAAATTTACTTCTTATTCCTTGCGTCTGGCGGGAAGAAAGGGGAATTGATTTGTGAAATGCTACGAAGAATACTGGCGGGATTTTCTACTTAGTCAATTTTGGCATTCGCACAATGATAGAGTTGCAAAAGCTATGCCAAAGGGTAAAAAATGGAGTTTTATTACAATTAAATCTAAAATATTTCAGTATAACTTATTGAATAACAGATAGTTAATAAAAAACCCTTCAATCATTAGTTGAAGGGTTTTGGATAATCTTGATTTTAAAAATCTACTATACTTTAATTAAACAGGGTCTCTAAAGTTACTTCGGAATAGATTTCTTCATTATAGTACTTATTTTGTATGGCTGGATACGTACTAAACAAAGTACTTACTACCATTTTTTTAGTTTTAGTTATTTCTTGAAAAACCAGCTTTTTTCTTCTTAGTATTTGATTAATTTCTTTATTTAACGCAAATTCAGTGTTTGTAAATTTTGCTTCACATAAATGAATAATTCCATCATTTCTATCTATGACAATATCTATCTGAGCACCTGGAAGTTCATCATTCCCTTTAAAATAAAACGATGAAACTTTTGTATGAACTCCAGCAATTCCCAAAGCTGAATGAATGGGTCTTAGATGCGTGAGGCAAATATTTTCAAAAGCATATCCCATCCAAGAATTGTATCCAGCACTTACCGAAAGACTTTGCCAAATATTATTTCTATCCCCAATATTGCCTACTATATATTTCAAATAAAAAACACTGTAAAAGTCTATTACTCTAAAAACTGTATCTTTATTCTTCTTCCCAAAAGGTGCTAAAGCCTTAATGAAACCACAATCTATTAGATTTTCTATCACTTTTACAAAAACTCCCCCATTCGTAACTTTAGATTCAGCTAATATCTGATTCCTCGAGAGACCATAAGGGTGTCCCGACAATGCCTCTATTACCTTTATATGCTTGTCAGCATTTTTGAAAAGTGAATGATAGAGGTACTCGAATTCTTTGGTTAATACTCCATTATTTTCAAAACAGAGATTTTCAATCACCTGTGCAACACTTTTACCTTGTCCAACTGCTTGCCAATAATAAGGAATCCCCCCCAGAATCATGTATAGTTGAGTCAGTTGATAATTATTAAATTTAAGGTTTTTATAATTACAAAACTCCTTTGTTTCCTTTAAACTAAAGGGCTTCAGTTCAATCCTGCAAGTTACTCTATTGTGCAGTCCGCCCTGAGCTTTCAATAGTTTCCCTATCATCCAAGATGCTGCTGAACCACAGGAAACAAAGATTAAATTATTGAACTGAGAGCCATTTTGATTCCAGAAATATTCCAATGCCGAGACAAAACCCGCTCCTGTGCGATCAAGCCAAGGTAGTTCATCAATAAAAATCACAATTTTAGCATTGGTTTCTCGAAGCGTTATCAGGTAATCGGTAAGTCGGTGAAAAGCCTCAGACCAGTTTTGAGGAGTTTTTTGAAATTCTGCTTTTGGGTGAACTCTTTTCAGTTCCACCCAAAAGTTATTAATCTGAATGTTTGTTTCGGTTTCAAATGCCCCAGTAAATGAAAAAACAATCTGTTCTTGAAAAAACTGTCTAACCAAATAGGTTTTCCCTACTCTTCGTCGCCCATAAATTGCTACAAATTCTGCCTGACCCGACTTTAAAAGTTTTGACAGAATCTCTTTTTCTTGTTCTCTTCCAATTAACATTTTTTTTAATTTTAGAAATATCTACCTATTTATTTATCTTTTTTCCAATATTAACTTTAATTTCCGAAAAATCTATGATTAGACACCACTTATTTCGGAAATTGATTTTTAAAACTATCAGAACCCCCAAATTTCTAACATCTTTCTAATCTCAACTTAATCAATGCCTAAGTTTGGTGTCTTAGTTTTGTTGAAAAAATAATGATTCATGAAAAAAATAATTGCCTCTTGTTACGTTTTAATTTTTAGTTGTTATCAGATATTCGCTCAGCAAAATTTATTCAATATTCCCTCTGGAGACATTACGCCTAAAGGGAAACTTTTTTACCAACATCAAATCAATACTTACAGCAATAAATTTGAATCTAAAGGACATTTTGTTTACGGAATCGGGAAGAAATGGGATATTGGTGTGAACTTAGTAGGAACAGGTGCGTACTTCAATCCAGCTTGGAAATCTATAGAAAATACAGATTTTAGTCAAGGAAAAGCCCTCTCTCCTACTTTGATGGCAACTGTACAAAAACAATGGACAATCAATGACCAATGGGCTGTAAACATTGGGACACAATCAGGATTTAATATTAGTAGTAATACTTCCAATATTCAACCTGCCTATTTACATTATGGATTGATTGGTTATCAGGTAAAACAAGGGCGAAAATTATTGATTGGTCCATATCTTACTAATCAACAGTATGTTGGGGCAGGTAACAAATGGGGAATTCATGCAGGTTACGAATGGAAACTCACCGATAAATGGTACTTGATGGGAGATTTCATTTCTGGTAATAATGATTCAGCAGTACTTGTGCCTGGGGTGATGTACAACGTCGGGAAACGGGTACAATTATGTTTAGGGTATATGTTGCCCAATCCGAACACTGTAAAAAACCAAGCAGTAGTTTTTGAGTTTAATTGGTATGGATGGAATTTTCACTAACACATTTTATATAACCGCAAAGACGCAAGGACGCTAAGAGATAGGAATTTCAAATGAAAACTTAGTGTCTTTGTATCTTGGTAGGATCAACACTATTATGTAACAAAACTTTTAAATCTATTTATTATGAACAGTAACAAAAGAATCCTTATCATTGAAGATGAAATCAAGGTAGCCACTTTTATCAAAAAGGGCTTGCAAACTCAGGATTTTGACTCAGAAATCGCTTGTGATGGCAACGAAGCCAAGCGGATTTTTGAGAGAAATAACTTTGACCTTGTCATTCTGGATATTGGTCTGCCCGACATCAGTGGATTGGATGTTTGTGCGAGTATCAGGGCAAAAAATAGCCGAATCCCGATTTTGATGCTTACCGCTTTGGGAACTGTGACAGATAAATTATCAGGATTTGAAGTAGGAACAGATGATTATATGGTAAAACCATTTGATTTCATGGAACTATTAGTCAGAGTAAAAGCACTCCTCAAGCGTTGCAATGAAGTAACGCCTCCCATCGACAAACTGCAAGTGGCAGATTTAGAATTAGATTTACAAGAAAAAATTGCCCGACGTGACGGACAGCTAATTGAACTCACCGCCAAAGAATTCAATTTATTGGAATACCTCATGCGTAATCGTGGCAGGGTGGTTTCTAAGATTGATATTGCTGAAAAAGTATGGGATATAAATTTTGATACAGGTACAAATTTCGTAGAAGTTTATATCAGTTATCTACGTAATAAAATTGATAAAAATTATTCTAACAAACTGATTCACACGGTAGTGGGAATGGGTTATATGCTAAAAAACAAATGACAATTCGCACACGAATGACGTTACTTTTTCTGGGGGTCGTCTCTGTTTTATTATTGGCTTTTTGCACTGCAATTTTTTTTGAAGGAGAAATTTATCGTCAACGGGAATACAAAAGTCGCCTCAGACAAGAAGCCTTTACTGCCGCCACAGTCTTGTTTGATAAACAAGAAATCAGCCCTGATTTATTGAAATTATTAGACAAAAAACACATCACGGCACTCAATGAGGAGGAAATTGTAATTTATGATTCAGAGAACAATGTAGTTTACGAAAGTGGATCTGATAACCTTGTCATTGACAACAAAACTTTGTCTCAAATTCGAGATAAAAAAGAATATTTCTGGGAACAAAATGAACTCGAAATGTTCGGAATGATATTTAAAAATGAAGGAAAAGACTACATTATTTTAGCCTCCGCCATTGACAAATATGGTTTAAGAAAGCAAAAAAATTTAGCCCTGACACTCATATTTGGTTGCTTAATCATGATTATTGTCAGTGCGTTTTGTGGCTGGTTATTCGCAGGAAGATTACTTTTTCCGATACAGAAAATCAATCATAAAATTGATAGAATTAGGGCTTCACAATTGAACCTCAGACTCGACGAAGGTAATAAAACTGATGAGCTGGCTCAACTTTCGATGCACTTCAATCAGATGGTTGACCGTCTGGAAAAAGCATT
>JAAFJL010000252.1 GCA_013298865.1 Cytophagales bacterium
TAAAAATAATTATTTTTGATTACTAAACTCCTTTGGAATTTCATTCAATTTTTGTGCAATTTTAGTTGAAATATCTTTAAAATAAAATGGGACATATCCCTTGTTTGTATCAAATATAAAAGAACGGTACTGGATTAAAATGTATGCTCCGCTTTTATAAGCGAACCAAATTTATTTCTGAGAAAAATGTAAGCTTTTCTAATTCCATAGTGCATATCATCTTTCTTGGAAAAACAAACGGTTTCTCTACATAGCCTTTTTAGATGTGTTCTGAAATCTCTGTTCCGTCTCTCAATGTGAGTAGTTTTAGCTTTGGCAATCGTTGGCTTTTTTGCCATTTTTTTTGCCATTTGTACCCTCACAATGAGGGCATTTCACTTGAAAGAGTATTTGAGACATACTAATTCAAGAAGATTATGCCCTCTTTTGTTACTCAGGGCAATTTTAACTCTGTTATTACAGCATACATTTTAAATCAGTACCGATTATAGATGTGATAAATACGGTCTGGTTCTAATAATTCGATATTTTTCTTCATTTTGTGGTTGTTTTTGGTTTTATAAACTTATCGTAAAATCAAACATTTTACCAATTTTTAACGCAGGCTGAGTTCAAAACTCAGCCTGCGTTTGTGCTATCTGGTGTTTTTACCTTTCAAAATAAAGGCTTTCACACCAAAGTAAAGCGAATTTGGGATATGTATAGAGGTGTTTTTACCTTTCAAAATAAAGGCTTTCACACCCACAGTCCAATTACGAACGCTGGGTAATTAGGTGTTTTTACCTTTCAAAATAAAGGCTTTCACACCAAATAACGCTGAATAATGATCAGTTCCGAGGTGTTTTTACCTTTCAAAATAAAGGCTTTCACACCAAGAGCATTGTGGAATTTTGGTGGGGGAGGAGGTGTTTTTACCTTTCAAAATAAAGGCTTTCACACCCTGGAACTGGAAGTCTCCGACAGAATCATAGGTGTTTTTACCTTTCAAAACAAAGGCTTTCACACCTCAACCTCAATTCCTGCAAGCACAACGAGTGGTGTTTTTACCTTTCAAAATAAAGGCTTTCACACCAAGATGAGACTAAGCGAGCTTTTCTTTGAAGGTGTTTTTACCTTTCAAAATAAAGGCTTTCACACCAATTCATTTATGATTTTGTTATAGTTTATGGTGTTTTTACCTTTCAAAATAAAGGCTTTCACACCCAAACGGCTCCAAATAAATGGATTTTTGAAGGTGTTTTTACCTTTCAAAATAAAGGCTTTCACACCGAGGCAGTTGAAGCAGTTGAAAAATGCAATGGTGTTTTTACCTTTCAAAATAAAGGCTTTCACACCACAGGTGCGGACTTGACATGTGCGGACTTGGGTGTTTTTACCTTTCAAAATAAAGGCTTTCACACCTACAAAACAAAAGTCCTTTTCAGCACAACTGGTGTTTTTACCTTTCAAAATAAAGGCTTTCACACCATTTAAGACAGTTTGCCTTTGATGCCGAGAGGTGTTTTTACCTTTCAAAATAAAGGCTTTCACACCCTCTGTGTGTATGTGGACTCTTAATGGTGGGTGTTTTTACCTTTCAAAATAAAGGCTTTCACACCCTAATGATGAATTGAAATATGTGCTTCGTTGGTGTTTTTACCTTTCAAAATAAAGGCTTTCACACCATTGTCTCTGTAAGTATCTGATTACAAGAATTTTAACTTGTAATTCAAAATAAAAAATTGCCGTTTCTATTACTATTTATTCGTGTTCTCGTAGTTTTTTTGTGGCTTAGGTACGTACCCAAACAAATCCCAAAACGTTCCGTTTTCTATTCTTTCTCGGTAAGACCAACCCTTGGGTATCTTCCCATGAAAAGCCGTATTACGTATATCTTTCAAAGTTGCTTTTTCAGTTTCGGCATAGTTCGCTTTTTGCAATACTTCCCAGAAATTAATAAAGGCTTTTTGCCCTTCGCTAATTTTCCTATTCTCACATTCTAATCGTTCAGCGTCGGTCATGCTTTCAATAATTTGTTTTTCCCACCTTAGCAATTCTCCTGCACAATGTACAGAGTCATTGAATACTCGCTGGATTTCCTTAAAAACTTCTTCGTAGGGTACAACATAATTACCATGTTCAGTTTTTTTAATGTTCATGTTTTTCAGTTTTTCGGCATCTTCTCTTTTCAGGTATTCATAACGCATCATCACTTGTTCGAGTGCAAGTTTAATGACGGGTTTACTTTCCACAAGTAGATAATCGTCTAACTGATGAAACTTAATTTTCAGAATTACCTCTCCATAAGTACCAACCGCATCAAAAGGTTTCTGAATTTCGGTTTGTCTTAGGTTACTGATATTCCATTGGTCTTGGCTATTTCCACCCGTAATAAATCCACGATAAGCCGCACTGGTTTTGTTGATATACTTCTTGGCAATCATCCAGAGCAAAACATCTTGGGTAATCAACTCATTCATTTCCCCTACCAATTTGCGTTTTTTGCTTGGTGCGTTGGTACTGATATTGAATTCTTTTAGATACGGAGCAATATTATAATGTTCCTTGCGTGTCCCTGTTCTAAGAGTAGAGTCACCCCAAATCCTTGCCGACAAGCTAAACTTTCCATTTGCCAATTCATCAGGAAAGTATTTTCTCAGAATCAATATCGGGTGAATATCAAAAGGAATATGTTCAGCCAAAATACTTTCTTTGTAGCTTGATATTCCTAATTTATTCAATCTTTTTACTAACGTTTTCCCTTTCATGATTGAGATTAATCCTGCCCAATTTTCCAATAAATCAATAGTTTCTATAATAGTCTTTTCCAGTAATTCATCAATGTTTTTGGATGTCCTGAGTAACCCTTTTATAACTTCTGGAATATGTGGCAAGGCTTTCTCAATAAGAAAAGCATAGTCACCTCTCTGTAAATCATTATTCCTTCGTTTCTCCAAACAATAATGATACACGCTCATTTGTTGGTATTCATCTTTCCGCAAAAACTTAAATTCACTTTGCTGAGGATATTCCCAATCAAAATATTTATAGCACCTCATTATCTGCCGATTCTTCTCCGCTCGGTTTAGGTTTACAGTGGGTTTTTTATCTTTTTGGAGTAATAATTTAGACAGTTCAGCAATCAATTTATCTATCCGTTCCCTCGCTAAACTATGCAATTCAGGTATTTCAAAGGGTTTCTTGTTTTTAGAACCAATCAAAAAAGAATCTGGTATCTCATTGGCTGTCAGTATCTTGAAAGAATTATTTGTTAACTGTCCTTGGTTTTTCAAAGAATCAATATCTGTAATAATATCTTCAAAGAAATCATTGATTTTGGGTAATTCATTTTCTTGTATATTTCCATTTTCAATAGAAGTAATCAACAAATTTTTGACCGCCCGATGTCCCAATAAAAATTTATTTTTAGGTGCTTTCCCTACCAAACGATCAGCTTCTGTTTCGCCTTTATAGATACCCACTAATACTTGTCCGTCTGTGATAGACAATCGCCAATCGCTCGAATTATCCATTTCTTTTTCAGACTTAGACAAAATCGGCTTGGTAGCACTAAACATAGTACGCCTTTTATTCACAGTAAGACTTACTTTTTCTGTACGACCATTCACCATCTTTTCTTTAATTTCTTCTTCTGGCTCAAAGCGTTCGTAAAGCCAACACCAATCAGGAACAATCTGAAAATCAATGAGATAACTTATCGAAAAATTCATAAATTGGTCGAAAGAACGAGGTTTCTCTTCATCTTTAAAATAGAAATCGTAGTAATTTACCTCAATCGGATTTTCCAGAATACAGCTTTGAAAACTATTAAGTTTTTCCAGTGCTCTACCTTTCAAATCATTGTAGTCAATTTTCTCTAACCAAAAGCCCATTTTTTCTCGAAGCTGTTCTCCAGACCGTAACTTGAAGCGGTAATATTGGTCAAATTCCTGTTCGATATTTGTTTCTCCTTTTTGCAAATGCTCCGTTCTGGCAGATTCCTTCGTAATAAGGGCGTATAAATACAATCTTTCTTCCGTAAATTTTTGTAATTTATCCAATACAAATTGCCCATTATCTTCTTTTCTGAGGCTGTCCAAAAGTAAGCGATGAAAAGCATTTTGGCTTAAATGAATGTGAAAGTTATTCAGTGAAATATCTAAATAATGCTCTTTTTCAATCATCAAAGAATCCTCGCCAGAGCCTTTCTTAGCCAATTTTTCTTTCACTAACTGACTCATTATCAATTCATTGAACCAATTATTTTTTCTGCAAAAAACAATTAAGTCTTGGGCATTTTGTACTTTGATTTCACTATCTAAATACAAAGGGAATAAATCAGTATTGTGACTCAAAGTTGGAACATCGTTCAAATAAGAAATCAATTTGAATGCTTGTCGAGCTGCCAAAATATCAGTTTTTTCGGTAGATGGTAAACCACTTAACACATTTTCTTCTTGCCCATAATGTTGGCGTGCAGTACCGTCACGATGAGTATAAAAACGATAAATCAAATGTTTAATTTTGAACTCTGGTGTGTCATTGCGTTTGAATCCTTTACTTTGTTGAAGAAATCGAGCCATCTCTCCACGAGTCAAGAAAAAACTTAGAAAAAAAACACGTCCTTCTTGGCTAATAAAATATTGTCTTTCATGGTGTCTAAACAAAGGCTTCTCTTTGAGTTTCAACTCATATTTTGAAACCTCATGCGGAAACTCACCCATGAAGGAAAATTTTGCTTCTTCATGAAGATTTTGAATATGTCTATACAATTGTTCTGAAAAAGCTAAAACAGAGTTGTCGTGCCAGTAGTGAGAATGAAAGTTCCTGACTTCGATTAATTTCCATAATATACTAACAATCAATACCTTATCTTCTTGATTCAGTACGTATCCCGATGAATTCTTATTAGTCCCATAGCCTTTCCACAAGTAATCACGAAGTTTTAAGAAAACTCTATCATGTTTTGGGTCATTTGAATCTCTGAGAAAATTTTTAAATTTTTTCTCTAATAATTGTTTGTCCTCCTCGTAAGCCTCTCCTTGCAGGTGATTTATTAATCCAGCTATTTTGAAAAAAGCCATATTGTAGAAAACTGTAAATTCAGGTAATTTCCCTCCTGTAAAAAGGTCTTTTTTTGAAATATCATTTGCCATAGAATTACATATTTGGTTGTTTTAATTTGGTTTCTGAAATGTAAAAAGCATAAAAAGTATGGAGAGTATTAGTCATTTTGTAATATCGTCTTTTAAATGACATTTGTCGAGCGATGAAAAAGAAGACAATAGCCCCAAAAGTACCCACTAAGGCAAAATTCCGAACTTCGAGATTCGAGTGTAGATTTACAAAAAAAACTGAAATGCAACATAAAAAGCTAATGAAGCACAAAGCTGCACTATTTCTGAAAAATACATATTGAGATTGCAAGACTTGAATCTTGTCTGATTTACCCTGAGTTTGGAGTAAATAAAAAGCGGAGTTGTAGAAACTACCACTTTTATTTACATCAATTTGAATTTTTCCCTCAGATTCAGTTATAAAATTATATCCAAATAATTTGAAACAGATTTCATCCAAATTCGTAGCCAGAGTATTATTTTTGACCAAGATTTCATGCCAAGATTTAGGTAATCCATTGAAGATATTTTCAAGTCTTTCTCCTAAATAACTTATCACCAAGCCCAAGAAAAAAGCTACCATTAAAACTCCTGTCAACAAAAGAGAGTCTGGTAATCCCAAAGGAGTTATTCGGAATAAAGTACAATTAATTGCAGTCCAATAAAGTAAAATAATAGTGCTACCACCAGGAATGATGAAGGCAATAAAATCGAACAGAGAAAATTTTTCCATGTGTACATAATTGATTAAAAATTGATAAATGAAAACTGAAATAAGCCGTTCATAGGGCGAAATCTGTCAAATGTAGTGATTTTTAAAGATAAGATTTCGCTAATCATTCAATAAATTTTTAGGCATAAAAAAAGCTCTAAATCAGATGATTCAGAGCTTTTTTGAAAATTGCAATCTTACTTTCCTATACAGAACTTACTAAAAATATTTGCCAATAAATCGTCTGTTGTGATCTGACCTGTAATCTCGCCGAGATGGTGTAAAGCAAAGCGAATGTCTTGTGCCAAAAAGTCTCCAGTGA
>JAAFJL010000253.1 GCA_013298865.1 Cytophagales bacterium
ACTATCCAATAATCTGAAAATCAATTACATACGTATCATTTACTGGTGTTCCTTGTGCTTCTTGGGCAAAAATTCTTACAATTGTTGAATCTGGTTGAGATTGTATTACCTCTACTCCCCAAATAGCCATGGCATTGCCTGCACCAGAAATATTATAGACTGTCGCATTGACTGTTGGAGTACCTTTTAGCTTTGGTAAAACAATATCTGTTCCCCGTACATGGCTTGGCATACTTTGGTCTGGAACATCAGTTTTAACCGTTGGAGCAGTGCCTCTAAAAAGTGTATTAGAAGCATTCAATTTGATTTTTGTGATTGTCATTTTCGTAATTGTTTAAAAGGTTAAAAATCCATTTAAAATTTTGCAACGATTCACTATTTAGAATTAAAATTTCCTCCACCCCACAAACCAACCAATTTCCTTCCAAAAACTAAAGAAGCGTTTATCCTGCGGTCAAAGTATTTATTTAACGGTAAATAACAACCTCCAACAACACAAAAACGCCCAACAATCGAAAGATTGTTGGGCGTTTTTGTGCCTTGTTTTTTTGCAAACTCTTACAAACCTGCATTGATTTTACATCACAAAATCTTCATGCTTACTTGTCGTTTTTCAATATCTCCAAAACCTCTGCCCACTCTGTATCAGAAAATTCAATGGGAGGGATTTTCATTAACGCCTCCATCTATTTTTTGCCAGACAATCCTGTTTTATGGGCAAATGCACTTGTACCACCAGCCACCAAAATCTCATTATCTCAAAGGTTTTACGAGCAACTTGTGGAGACGTTTCATGAAACGTCTTCCGACGAATAACCCTTTATGCCATCTAATTTACCAAAGTTATTTACTATCCCGTAGTACATCTGCTACGGGGTAATATTTTACAAAATTTGCTACCGAAGACGTTTCATGAAACGTCTCTACCTAATTCTCCAAACGTTTACCTTTAGCAAAAAATAACCCCCACTCACCAGATGATTTTTGGGTGAGTGGGGGTGGGAATTAATTATTTGAGGGTAAACGTATTAGATTTTGCGTTATCCTTGAAAGTATTATTTGATTGGGTGATTGAATCACCGACTCCATAAGCTATGCCATAACCACCACTATTTGAAATTGTGCAGTTTGTAACACTTCCTCTTCCTGGGTAGTTCCCGCATGGAGTTGCTCCAAAAATTAGAGCTGATTTTATACTTCCTGCACAAGCATTGGATTCAACTGAACCAGCACCATCAATGGTACAATAATCAAACTTTGATTCGGGATTTCCGCCCATTAAAACAATTCCTTGCCATAAACCTTTACTTGCAATATACCCCACAAGATTAATAGGACTTGTTGCAGTTCCTACTGCTACAATAGCTCCATTTTTACTACTGTAAGTATTGAAGAATGCGGCATCTGTTCCAAATTGAATAGTTGTTCCAGCTTTAATTGTGATTTTTTCATCAATTTCTATTCTTCCGTTTACACGATATGGAACGTCTATTTTATTTATCGAAATGTCAGCTTTTACAGTACTTGGATCAACTTCAATATACTTTTGTCCATTCTCAGAATAGCTACTCTTGGAATCAAGTTCACCAATACTTGAGAATCGTATTTTTAGTGCTGATTTCGAGTTATCTTTAAATGTATTATTCTCGAATGCACTAAAATTTGAGTAATTATAGAAGGCATCTGAACACCAAATTCCGTAGCCTTCATTGTCACTAAATGTAGAGTTTTTTATTGAAACTCTTACAGCAGTATCAAATCCTTTTAAAAGTAATCCTGCTTTTTGTGAATTTCCCGCATGACGAAGTGTAACATAGTCCCACTGGTTTTCAATATTTTTTGAATAAATTTCAACTCCTTGCCACGAACCCTTAGTTGCACTTTTACCTTCCAAAATGATTGGTTTCGCTGCTGTTCCAATCATTTTTAAAGCTGATTGGTCTCTAAAATTGAACCCTGACTCCCCCCCGTCAAATTGAATCTTAACCCCTGGTTTAATAGTAATCACTTTATTGCCACTGAACGTGATATTACATTTCACAATATAATCAACTCCGTCTCCTAAATCTTCCCATACTTCTGGTATTACTTCTCTAAAGTTACAATCATAAGTTATTGTTGTTACAACTGCTGTTTTAAACTGTACTGCATCTCCATAAGATGTTCCTACGCTATTGGTAGCGTAACTGCGTACGTTATAGGTTGTGCCAGATGCGAGTCCTGTGAGGTTACTTGAGAAATCTTTTCCTTCTGTCGTTGCTCCTAATGTCGTTTTGCTGTCAGCAGTGGTTGGGCTTGCATTGGTTGCAGACCATACGTGTCCGTGTTGCGTAATGGCAGCAGTACCAATAGCTTTCATGTTACCTGCCATTGTTGCAGTAGAAGATGTGATTGCGGAGGCTACACCAGTTGTTACGGTTGGAGCGGCTTCACTCACAGTTTTCACCTCAACTTTATCTCCGTAAGAAGTCCCTACGGCATTGGTTGCATAGCTACGTAGATAATAAACTGTACCTGCTTTCAAACCTGTAAAAACACTTTTGAAATCCTTGGCCGCACTACTTGCTCCGATTGAAGTTTTGGTATCTGCAATGGTTGGCATTTGGTTGGTAGCAGAAAGACAATGCCCAAAATCTGTAACATTGGCAGTTCCGATGTCGGTCAATTTACCATCCATTGTGAAAGTGGTAGTCGTAATTCCTGAAGCTACACCCGTAGTAGAAGTTGGAGCCCTCAGTTCTAAAGTCTTGAACGTTACGGCATCTGCATAAACAGTTCCGCCACTGTTCACAACGTAGGTTCTGAACGAGTATGATGTGTTCTGGGTCAATCCACTTAGGTCAACGGTGAAATCTTTCGGAGAACTCAATGAGCCTAAACTCATCTTACTGTCGGAAGTAGTGGGCGAACCACCCGTGCCATACACGATACCATAATCAGAAATAGCGTTCGTCCCGATGGTGGTAACACTACCAGAGACTTTAGCGGTATTTCCTGTAATGTCTGATGCCACACCAGATTTCAAGACTGGCGGAACAACGGGTTCGTCTTTTTTGGAACAAGCCACAACGAACAAAAAGGCAAGTAGTGTTGCCAGTAAATAATTTGATAACTTTTTCATGGAAGTAATTTTTGAATTATAAATTGAAAATTAAGAATTAAAAATGCGAACTTGTTGAACCCTCACCCGAAGGGCTTCTCCCGTGGAGATGGGAGCTAACCTCGGACGAATAACTCCCCTCTCAGCAGGAGCTACGGTTTATACATAAGTCTGTAAGTATTTGAAAATGAGTTAGTTAATCTCTCCAAGTGTTCCCCTTCTCAGCAGGAGAAGGGGTTAGGGGATGAGGTCAAAAGGTCATTTTTAGGAAAAAACTAACAACTTTACCCAGCTTTTTACTCATTTACTTAAAAGAATATGAACCATAAATACTTGTGTATAAACCGTAGCTCAGCAGGAGAGGGGCTGGGGGAGAGGTAAATCGAAATACAACCTCTTCCTTAACTCCTCTTTTTTCCGTCTTGCAATTGCTACTTTATAGTTATTGGAAAGTACCAAAAAAGGATAGTCCCTATCCCAAACTACGTCTTTTACATGGTCGAGATTCACGACCATTGATTTATGGATTCGGAAGTAATTATTTGGCTCGGTGAGGCGGTTTTCGAGTTTTTTCAAACAAAGAGCCAAGAGCGTTTTGCAACCGTCATCGAAATAAATTTCAGAGTAATTGCCATCTGCTTTTAAGCAAATAATATCATTCCGAGACAACGGCTGCCTATTAATGATGAGTTCTGTTTTATGACTTAGAAGCATGACGAATTAGGGTTTGCAGTTTCGTACTAACACGCCACAAATTTCGTTATATCACTAATGCGACGCACCCCCCAATTCGGGTAGTTTTTTTTCAGTTATCAGTGAACAGTTAGCAGTTAGCAGTAATCAGTTAGCAGTGAACAGTTAGGGGTTGAAAAGGTGCTTACTGATAACTGCTTACTGGTAACTGTTTACTGGAATCTGAACAATCAGGTGTAGAAAAGGTGTTTACTGATAACTGTTTACTGGAATCTGAACAATTAGGGGTGGAAAAGGTGTTTATTGCTTACTGTTCACTGGAATCTGATAACTGTTTACTATAATTCGCTTCATCCATAATCTACTTTAAAATGAAAAAATCATTTTTACTCTTAATTTTTCTACAAATCTTCAATCCTATTTTTGCCCAAAATGAGGAGGAAAATCTTTGTTCGGAAGGAAAAATATTAGCTTGGAAGCACCGTACAGCACAAAATGCTCGGATGGCTAACACCCAAGCAGGAGACGACAATATTGATGTTACTTATTACAAGCTCAATATTGCGGTGACTTATGACCCTCAGAATATCAGGGGAGAAGTAACGATTTTTGCCAAATCCAAAGCCAATAATCTCAGGAATGTTCAGATTGATTTGCAGAATGTCCTCATTACAGATTCTATTGTGATTGGGAAAAAACGCCTGAATTTTGAGCATAAAAACAATCAAATTTCTATTGTTTTGGATAAAAATTATGCCCTCAATGAATTGATTGCTATGAAGATTTATTACCGTGGCAAACCTGGGTCATCGGGTTTTGATAGTTTTGTTTTTGGGAAACATAATGCTAATAAAGATTTGTCAATTTGGTCATTATCAGAACCTTATGGGGCTCCAGATTGGTTTCCGTGCAAAAATGTACCAGACGACAAAGCAGATTCTACTGATGTTTGGATTACGGCAGACAAATATTTTACTTCGGTTTCAAACGGGATTTTAGAGAAAGTCATAGACAATGGAGACGGTACAAAAACCTACCGTTGGAAGAACAGCTACCCCATTGCCCAATACCTAATTTCGATTACCCTCAGTAATTATTCGCTCTACGAAAACACCTTTGAATTTGAAGGAAAAAAGATGCCAGTTACGCATTATATTTATCCAGAAAGCCTCACGGAAACAGCTAAAAAACAGTTGGATGCTACGGTTTTCATGTTGGATTTGTTTTCTAAAAAATTTGGAGTTTATCCTTTCATCAAGGAAAAATATGGTCATGCACAGTTTGGTTGGGGCGGAGGAATGGAACATCAGACTTGTACGTCTATCGTGAGTTTTGGGGCAACTTTAGTAGCACATGAATTGGGACATCAGTGGTTCGGGGATAAAATTACTTGTAAAAATTGGGAACACATTTGGCTCAATGAAGGCTTCGCTACCTACACAGAGTACATTTATACTGAGGCAGTTAGCGGCAAAAAAGGCTATGATAATTATGCAGCATCCAAGATGTTAGCTGCCAAAAGGGCAAGGGGAACAATTTTGGTACAAGATTTATCATCTGTCAATACCATCTTTAATTCAGACCGAACTTATTCAAAAGGAGCATCGGTTTTACATATGCTCAGGGGAATTGTTGGAGATGATAATTTCTTCAAAATCCTGAGAACTTACATTGCATCGCCACTGGCTTATGGCAATTCTGTAACTGAAGATTTTCAGGCAGTGGCAGAACAGGTTTCTGGACAAAAATTGGATTATTTTTTCAAGCAATGGATTTATAGAGAAAGTTATCCGACGTATATTTTGAACTGGTCGAAAACGATTTTAGCAGACGGAAAAATAAAAGCAAAGTTGAATATTGACCAGGTTGCTAAAACAAATGCTCCGTTTTTTACGATGCCAATAAAAATTCGTCAGACAGAAGTTGGGAAAAAAGATACGACCTACGTCACGATTTTGAATGATAAATTGAACCAAGATTTTGAATTTACTGTCAATTCGGGTACTCAATTGGAATTTGATGCAGACAATTGGATTTTAAAAGATGTTTCTGGTGCAACTACCTTTGCTGCAACTCCATTAGCCAACGAAACAGAAGAAAATGCTTATCAGTTTTCGGTCAGTCCAAACCCCATAAATCAGAAAGCGGAGGTTAGTTTTAAGTTATCAAAAGCATCAGAAATTGTGCTGGATGTTGTAAATCAGCAGGGAGTAATTATGAAAAAAATCGTAGAAGGCAAACTTTCTGCGGGTACACATTTACAAATATTTGAAGCAAAATCTTTTGAGAAAGGAATGTATTTTATGAGATTAA
>JAAFJL010000255.1 GCA_013298865.1 Cytophagales bacterium
AAGAAGCAGCTTATACTTTTATTTATGCCATTGGCGATAGAGGCTATTGCCACAAAGGAGGCAAATATTATTTCGACAGAATGGTAAAAGTAATGGACAAATGGGGATTGTATGATTATGATTAGTCTTTTTTGATTTTCGTTATTCGTTGCTCGTTATTCGTTGCTCGTTATTCGATTACTGATGTTTGATATTAGGCAATGACATTTTTCGGACATCGAGCAACGAACATCGAGCAACGAAAATCGAAAAATCAATTCTGTGCCGCCAACAAATACAAAACTGCCATTCTTACAGCGACTCCGTTTTCTACTTGGTCTAAAATGATGGAATGATGCGAATCTGCAGCATCAGAACTCAGTTCAACACCACGATTGATAGGTCCAGGGTGCATCAGTACAATTTCTTTGTCTAATTCGTCCAACATTTTTTTATTAATTCCAAAATACAAAGAATATTCTCTGAGCGTCGGGAAATATTTAATTTGTTGTCTTTCCAATTGGATTCTCAAAACATTCGCCACATCACACCAAGCCAAAGCCTCTCGTACATCATGCGAAACCGTTACGCCCGTAGCCGTTATGTGTCTGGGAATCAGGGTTGAAGGTCCACAAATCATAACTTCTGCTCCTTGTTTTTTCAAGGCAAAAATATTTGACAGAGCTACTCTCGAATGTAAAATATCACCAATAATTGCAATCTTTTTTCCTGCTAAATCTCCAATTCTTTCTTGCATCGAAAACGAATCTAATAATGCTTGAGTCGGATGTTCATGTGTTCCATCACCCGCATTGACGATGTTCGCTTTGATGTGATTTGACAAAAAATGAGGTGCTCCAGGACTGGCGTGACGCATAACAATCATGTCAACTTTCATGGCTAAAATGTTATTGACAGTATCCAACAACGTCTCTCCTTTCTTCACAGAACTACCTGATGCTGAGAAGTTTATAGTATCGGCAGAAAGGCGTTTTTCGGCTAACTCAAATGAAAGTCTGGTACGAGTTGAATTCTCGAAAAAGACATTCGCAATGGTAACATCACGCAAAGATGGGACTTTTTTAATAGGGCGATTAATAACCTCTTTGAACTCCTTGGCTGTTGCCATAATAAGTTCAATGTCGTTAGGGTTAAGGTCTTTAATACCTAAAAGATGACGAGTACTGAGTTGTTCCATTTTATCAAAAAACCTTGTTCTTTCCATTCAACCAACACTTTTTCAGTATCAAGCGTATTCACTTTTTTTCCGAAATAGTCAGCTTTTACAGGTAGATCACGGTTATAAATTCTATCAATCAAGACACAAAGCTCTACTTTCTCGGGTCTTCCAAAAGCCGTCATTGCATCCAAAGCCGCCCGAACCATACGTCCTGTTGCCAAAACATCATCTATCAGAATTACTTTTTTACTTTCAATAATAAACGGAACTTTATTGGCATTTGGTTTCAGCGGCTCTCTTCTTCGGAAATCATCCCGATAAAAAGTTGCGTCCAGGTAGCCAATTGGCAATTCTTTATTTAAAATTGTGGAAAGTTCATGTTTAATTCTTTCAGCAAAATAAATGCCTCTTGGCTGCAGTCCGAGAATTACGGTATTGGCAAAATCTTGGTGATTCTCAATCAGTTCTTGACAAATTCGGCTGATTGTGATTTCAAGTAGGGGAGTCGAAAGGATAAGTTTTCGTTGCATCGTGAACAAAGATAATAATTAGGTTTTAAATTTGATAAAATGTAATAGAAATTAAAAAGCACGACATGATAAAATTTTCTTACAGCCTCATCTTCATCGGTTTCTTCTGTCTGTTTTCAATTCTCGGAATCGGAGAGTTTAAACTCACTGACGGTATTCTCAAAAAAAATATTTATTCAGAAAATCACTATGCTGTAATTTCAAAACTACCTTCTGTCCAGAAAATGATTGGGCAAAATTATTCGTCGAAAATAAGTTTTATTTCAGATTTACAAAGTGCTGTAAATCAACACAATAGCGTTTTGAAAGAGCAAAAACAATGGGACAAAGTTATCTGGACAGACTATACTTTTGGCGTTACAAATGGCTCATTTACTGCACCAAATTTGTTATATATTCTGGGATTTGTCGGATTATTCTTTATCATTTTAGGAGTTTTTTTAATTATTTCCCAAGAAAAAAAATCACCAACTGGTATCAAGAACAATGATATTTTCAAGAAATCAATTTCAAGCAGAGGAATTTTAGGAATCATTTTAGGCTGTTTTCTCATCATTTTTTATATTGTATTGTATTGGTTTCCAGAGTATTTGGTCAATTGGGTGGCTTTAGTAAATCCGATTTCAAAACTATTGAGTGGCAATCCTGCAAGCCAATGGTTTTTGTACGGATTGCTTTATACTGTTGCCATCATTGTGATGGGAATCCGCTTTATTATCAAATATCGCCATTCAAAATATCAGCAATTCAGAACAGGGTCAGTGATTTTTTTTCAAACAACATTTGCTTTTTTATTGCCAGAAATCTTGATGCGATTGAATCTGCCTTACCAAGATTTGAAAAATATTTTTCCGTTGGATTACACATTCTTTTTTGATTATAAAATTCAAGAAAAAATCAACTCAGGCACATTTGGTATTTTCATGTTGGGTTGGGGGATTTTCTTGTTTTTGGTAGGTACGCCATTAATGACTTATTTCTACGGAAAACGCTGGTATTGTTCATGGATTTGTGGTTGCGGAGGACTCGCCGAAACTGTGGGAGATTCATTCAGACAGCTTTCAGATAAATCCCTAAAATCCTGGAAGATAGAACGTTACACTATTTACGGCGTATTGGTTTTTGCAGGAATCATGACGGTTTTTACGTTGTACAGTTTTTTCACAGGGCAAAGTTATTTATTAGGAATACCGAGTTATGAAATCCAAAAATGGTACGGATTTTTTATCGGTTCTATCTTTGCGGGGGTCGTCGGAACGGGTTTTTATCCTTTAATGGGCAATCGAGTTTGGTGTCGTTTTGGCTGTCCGTTGGCGGCTTACATGGGAATATTCCAGAGATTCAAGTCAAAATTTCGCATCACTGTCAACGGCGGACAATGTATTTCTTGTGGTAATTGCTCGACCTATTGTGAAATGGGAATTGATGTTCGTGCGTATGCCCAACGTGGGCAAGACGTTGTGCGGGCTTCGTGTGTAGGTTGTGGCGTTTGTTCGGCAGTATGTCCACGAGGAGTTTTAAATCTTGAGACTGGCAGCATAATAGTTGACAAGTTTTAATCCTGTAAGTTACTAATTATCAGACTATTAAATAAAAAAGGGCAGATATCTCTGCCCTTTTTGCATATATTCATCCTTACTTCTGTTGCTATTTCATTAATGAATTATTCAAGAGACTCTGACCACGTAGCACAGACTCAAAACTTGAACCTTTCATTGTTTTTTGTAAAATTTCTAACTGCTCATTTCTGTGACAATCAGACCCTAAAAAATGAATCATTTGTGCTACTGAAAGATACTCTGCCAACTCCCTCGCTTCCGTACCATAATACCCAGAAAATGAGTTGATATTTACTTGTAACATCACACCAGCATCGTACAATTCATGCACTAATCTATATTCTCTTTTTAGAAACGAATACCTTTCTGGATGTGCCAAAACAGGTGTTATTCCTACTTTTTTCATCCTTTTGATTGCCTCCCAAAGATGAACAGGTTGTTTTACTTGTTCTGTTTCAAAAAGCAAAAATCGTTCCCCATTTTCGCCCTGAAAAGTCAATAATTCTCGGTTATTCAAAATGTCACTCAGTAGATATTGGTCTAAATAATATTCTGCCGCAATTTCCAATTTAATGCTCATTTCTTTTTCACGAATGGCATCTTGTAATGTACGAAAACGCTGTTTGATTTTTGTTGTCGAGTTGGAGTAATAGCCCCGCATGATATGAGGCGTGAGAATCAGTTTCTCAAACCCTAATTCAGATAGTTCACTAATAATTTTAACACTTTCTTCGATTGTTTTTGCCCCTTCATCAACATCTGGCAACAGATGAGAATGGACGTCAACTTTCAGGGTAGTCGTCGGTGTTTTTTCAACTTTTCTTTCTTTATTTTTTAGGAAAGGAAACCGCATACTTGGTGTGATTTTATAATAACAAGATTTGAAATTAAATCACAAGTAGCGGCTTGTCTCATTTATTAAGCAAAAATTGTGCCTTTCAGATAGAATAGTTTTCTAAAGTTTTCCAAAAGAAAATATGCCGTTTCAACAGTTTTTTAGGCAATAAAGTAGAAAATATTTTTGCAGATATTTATGGTATTGTAATTGGTAGGCGAAAAAAAGGCACTGAGAACCTCTTTGGGTTCTCAGTGCCTTTTTTAGGGAATTTATAAATTGGTTGTGTAACCTCTGATACCACGGAAAATCCTTAATACTTAGGACTTAATACTTGGTACTTTTTACACTAAACAAAAATCTTCTGATATTCTAAGAACGTGGGCAAAATTTGATCCTTTGAAGAAACAATCGGATTTTCACATTCCCAATCAATATTCAGAGTAGGGTCATTCCAAACAATGCCAGATTCAGCAGCCTTGTTCCAAAAAGAAGTACATTTATACACAAAAATTGATTCTTCTAAAGCATGAAAACCGTGTGCAAATCCTTCTGGGACATACAACATATTCCCTAATTCGGCATCTAAAATGAACTTATCGTATTGTCCAAAAGTTGGAGAATCTTTTCTAATATCAACTACTACATCCAATACCTTTCCAGTCATTACTCGCACTAATTTGCCTTGTGCATGAGGAGAAAACTGAAAATGTAAACCTCTGATGACCCCTTTTTTTGATTTGGAAAAATTATCTTGAACAAAATCATACGGAATTCCATTTTCTGAAAAAAGATTTTTATTGTAAGATTCATAAAAAATCCCTCTCTCGTCTTCAAAAATTCTTGGTTGAAATTCTATTAATCCTTCGATTTCGTGTTTTCTAAATTGCATTGTGATAAATTATTCCTTTATTGTTCGTGAAAACTTTCACAAAAATAGTTTTTCACGCTTAGATTTAAGAGTTTTGGGGAAAAATTTATTTAGAATGACCAGAAACGAACTTTTTCAGCATATACAAAAAAAACAAAGCTATCTATGTGTAGGGCTTGATACTGATATTCAAAAAATCCCCTCTCACTTATTGCAATCAGAAGACCCAATTTTTGAATTTAATAAACAAATTATTGATGCCACTCATGAATTTGCGGTAGCCTACAAACCCAATATTGCATTTTATGAGGCATTAGGTGCAAAAGGTTGGGATAGTTTGCAGAAAACATTAGAGTATATTCCCAAAGACTGCTTCACAATTGCTGATGCAAAACGTGGAGATATTGGCAACACGTCTGGGCTATACGCAAGGGCTTTTTTCGATAAAAAAACATCAGGACTTGATTTTGACTCCGTAACAGTTGCTCCATACATGGGCGAAGATTCGGTGAAACCATTTCTGGATTTTGAAGGTAAATGGGTGATTCTCTTAGCTTTAACTTCTAATACTGGAAGTTCCGATTTCCAACAATTGAATATTGGGGACAATGAAAAACTCTACGAAAAAGTTTTGAAAGTTTCCCAACAATGGGCAACACCAGATCAGATGATGTATGTTGTTGGGGCAACTAAGGCAACGTTATTACAAGAAATTAGAAAAATCGTTCCTGAGCATTTTCTGTTAGTTCCAGGCGTTGGAGCTCAAGGCGGGAGTCTGCAAGAAGTATCGCAATTTGGTATGAATTCTCAATGTGGATTATTAGTTAATTCATCAAGAGGGATTATTTATGTTTCTTCTGGAAAGGATTTTGCTGAAAAAGCCAAGCAAGAAGCTCAGGCAATTCAGCAAGAAATGGAAGGCTATCTTAGTAAATATCTTTAATCTTACCGCAAAAATTATTTACCACAAAG
>JAAFJL010000254.1 GCA_013298865.1 Cytophagales bacterium
ACCGAATTAAATCAAAAGTTGGAAACAGCTTTTGAAATCCTTAAAACACAGAAAGAGAAAATAATAAGTTTTTGTAAACATCCTAAAGTTGGATTTTATAAAACTTAAATCGCTCTATCTATAAAATGAATTTTGGGGCTGAAGATTCAGACGGCGATGATTTGAAGTATTCGCTTGTGACCCCTTGGGTTGGAATAGTAGGTGACAGAATTGAAGAGTCATTTCAACCCAATGCCAATTATCCAGAAGCCAAATGGTTATCTGGGTTCAACGCTCAAAACGCAATTCCTGGCAGTCCACCCTTATCAATTTCCTCCAAAGGTATTTTAACCGTTAAAGCCAACACTCTTGGGCTTTTTGTGTTTACAGTTCAAGTAGAAGAATTTAGAAATGGCGTAAAAATAGGATTAGTTAGAAGGGAGTTTCAATTATTAGTAATTGATTGTCCCCCTTCACCAATTCCAAATCCAGTTTTGAGTGCGGTAGGTTATGCAGCAAACATCAATGAAGTATCAGTCTGTTTTGGAAAGGAAGTTAATTTTGAAACCAACACTAATCCAAATTGGGAATATCAGTGGCAATTGGACGATGATAATATTAAAGGAGCAACTACAAATTCGCTTAAAGCAAAAGAACCTGGAATTTATACTGTGAATATATCTCAGAAAAATACGTGTAGTGCCGCCAGAGAATCAAGAGTTATTACCCTAAAAACAAAAGCAGATACGACAAAATTAAACGCCAGAAATAAAAGTGTTTGTTTTGGAGAATCAGTGAAAGTGAATGCAAAAAATGGCTTTGGATTAACTTATGAGTGGTTTAGGAATGGTAAAAAGATAATAAATGAAACAAATTCATCATTGTTAGTGAAAGATAATGGTAAATACTCAGCTTATGTTAGTGAACCTTCTTCAAGTTGTGTATTGAAATCAGATACGTTAAAAATAGACTTTTCCTTTGGTGTACCAGTTAAATTGACGACTTTAAAGTTAGATACCACACTTTGTGAGGGGGAGAATGTAAAACTCTCAATTGACTCTCCGAAGGCGGATGTTAAATATTCGTGGTATGACGAGTTGGGTATTTTCTCTACTGGAAATCAAACGAGTGTAACTATTTCTAAAAAGGGAAATTATTTTGCAAAATCCGAAGATTTGGGACTTTGCAAGTCCACATCTGATACTTTTAAATTAGATGTTTTGGATAAAATTAACATTACATTTGACAAGATTGATACACTTTGTAGTGATGCTCTCTCGATAGTTAATTTGAAAGCAACTCCAACAGGTGGTGTATTTTCAGGAAAAGGTGTGATAGATATTAATGCTGGGACATTTGACCCGCAAAAGGCTGGTACTGGCTCCCACGATTTGACTTACGAAATATCAGGTAGTACAGCGTGTAGAAGTGGGAAATCAGTTCAAAAAGCTGTGATTTTAGCATTGCCTGTGATTACCTTACCAAAACAAATTCAGGCTTTTAAAGGTAATTCTGTAATATTAAATAGTGGCAACAATAAAGGTTATACCTACAAATGGCAACCTGACCAATGGCTAAATAATGCGAATGTAGGTAATCCAGAATCATCACCATTACAAGCCATTGAATATCAGCTAATTGTAAGTGATAAACACGGATGTACGAGTGAAGGTAAAGTTTTAGTATCTGTTTCAGATAGAATATATATTCCCGATATTTTCACCCCAAACAACGATTCCCAAAATGATATTTGGGAATTAAAAGGTTCAGATAAATATCCAGATGTAGAAGTAAGTATTTTCAACTGTTGGGGAGAAGTTGTTTTTTATTCTAAGGGTTATGACGTCCCTTTTGATGGTACATACAGAGGTCAACCTTTACCCATAGGAACTTATATTTATAAAGTGGTTGCCTCAAATAATAATTATATCCTGACTGGTGGTTTAGAAATTATGCGATAGGTTAGCAATTATTTTCACCACAATATTCAGTCAATCGCCAAGTCAATATTAAAGGTTCTCTTAACTGTCCCCCTGATTTTATCTTGTTAATTTCTCCAATTGAGCCTTATCAATTTTCGCAAGCATCTTATTAACTAAGCCCGTTTTGTATTGTACGGCTTCGTCAAGATTTCTAAATTGTCCCATCTATTTTTTGGGAGAATTTTGTTTCGAGTTTATCAAATTCGTTTCCATGTTTTAATATTAGTATTTCTTTTTTAGAATAACAAATCACTTCTTCATATCACTCTCAATCAACCGTTTCAAGTCTTCAATCTTGGGTAATTCAATAAGATATTTTGAAACAAAAATATCATTATCCATTCCTCCCAATGTGTATTCCACGAAGGTATCATTTTTATTAGCACACAAAATTAATCCGATAGGCGGGTTATCGTGTTCTGTCATTTCGTTGTCTTTGTAGTAATTCAAATAGAAATTCATTTGTCCAGCGTCAGCGTGACTAAACTTTCCTACTTTGAGGTCAATCAAAATATTACACCGCAAAATTCTATGGTAAAATACCAAATCAATATAGTAATGTTCGTTATCAAAAGTTATTCTTCTTTGGCGTGCCTCAAAGCAAAAACCTCTACCCATTTCAATCAAAAAGTCTTGTAAATGGTCAATAATTGCGGTTTCTAACTGATTTTCAGAAATCTTTTTTTTCTCCTGTAACCCTAAAAACTCCAAAAGTACAGGACTCCTCAATAAATCCTTTGCTGTTTCGGGCGTTCTATCTTTATGACTTTTTATGACTCCTCTTTTGTCCGTTGAGAGTCCAGTTCTTTCAAAAAGAAGCGTATTTATAGCCCTTTCTAAGGCTCTCACTGACCAAGAACTTTGAATGACTTGCACTTCATAAAACCGTCTCTTAATGTCAGAATCCAACTGAATTAACTCAACAAAATGAGAGAAACTAAGCTGAGAAAGTAAGGTTTCTGGTGGATAGGATTCAATGGTTTCCAATTTTCCAGACAGTGTCTGGAAAATTGAAGGAGATAGTTGTAAATCAGAATTTTTCAATTGTGCAGACAGTGTCTGCACAATTGAGGGGTACGTTTGATAAAATTGCTTGAAAAGGAAAAAATTTCTTTTTGAAAGACCTTTTATATGAGCTACTTTCTTGACTAAGGTTGGAATAGTTTTATTGCCATAAATGGCTCTATCTTGTCCATTCTGTTCAAATTCAACGAGGTAATATCCTATAAGCCAGTTTCTTAGTGTAAAGTTTTCATCCACTTGTTTACTCGCACGAGCTTGAAAGAAATTGTGCGTTAATTCAATATTTTCAATAAGTTGGTCAAAATTCATGTTTTAGTTTTTTAAAGTAAATTTAAAGTAGCCTCATACAGTTCTTCATTCTCAAAATCACCCAAATAGATTTTTGTAGTTTTCTCAGAATCATGCCCCAGTAACTCGCTGATTTTAGAAATATCAACGCCACTACGTTTCAGCACAGTCGCAAATGTATGTCGTGCAACGTAGGTAGTCAGGTTTGTTTCAATTCCTGCCATCGTTGCCAACGTTTTCAAATCCTCATTAATCTGTTTTGTGATTTTCTTAACACGATTGTTAATCTGTGCGACTGTTTTATGCTTTTCCTTATCCAAGTAAGGAAAAATATAATCGCCCGTACTGTACTTTCGATAATACGCTAAAATCTCTTTAGCAGGAGGCAACAGTTGAACTCTTTGCTTTTGGAGGGTTTTGTTTCGTTCATACTCCATCAAACCATCAAGAGAAATATCATTCCATTCCAGTTCGATAATATCACTAATATTGATTCCAGAGCAATAGTAACTGAATAAGAAAGCATTCTGAGAATTATAGAGTCGTGTGCCTTTCTCAACTGTAAGCAAAGCAATCTTCACAATATCTTCTTTCTTGATAGCCCGTTTCTGAGTTTTGGTATTGAATTTAGAAACCTTGAAATCCAGAAAAGGGTCAGATTCCTTCTTGGCAAAATCCTCAACCACGGCACGATTATACAAAGCTCGAAAAGTTCGGAAATGAACACTCATCGAAACTTCCGAAACGCCACGTTCACGAAAGTCCTGTTCAAACTTTCGAAGGAAAGAACCATCCAATTCTGAAAAAGTAAAATCTTTCTGATTTCGGAAACGAAGAATAACATTCCGTAAGTTTTTATGAACGTTGGCATTACCAACTTTGTCCGCTTTGAGTAAATCCTTAATCACTTCATCAAGAAACTGAATCACAGTAGTTTTTCTACTTTGATTCTTTAATTTCTTAGTAAATTCTTCTGCTGAAAAATCGGTTTGTTCATCTTCCAATTTCATCAAAAGTCGTTTGGCTTCCATCTTGGTTTTCTCAATCTTGATAGCCATTTCCTTTGCCAACGGATGCTTCTTGGAAGGCAGGTTTTTCGTAGAATCCCAAAGCAATTTAGAGCAACTTTCGCCTACTGAAATATACTTGGATTTACGGTCTTTAATCAAGCGAACCATTATGGGGTGTTCGCCATTTTTTAGTACCTTTGAAGTGAAAAGAACAACATCAATCGAAGCCATTTATTATATCTGTTTTGTTTATGGTTTAAACATAGTTTAAACAAATGTAGTAGTTATTGGTAAATAATCAAAAACAGATAAAAATAAAAACACATAAGTATCTCAAAATCAATATAATAACAAAAATTAATAACTATCAAAAAATTGCTTAATTATGCCTGTCACGCATGGGGTCGAAGGTTCGAGTCCCGTCCAGACCGCCGAAGTAAAAAAAGTGCTAACTATCAAATAGTTAGCACTTTTTTATGTCCTAAAAACTGTCTCGGTCACACTTTTCAATTATCCACCCCTCTCCTACTGATATTCAGGATGTTTACTGATATATTTTGCTAAATTATCCATAGCTCCAGTTTGTACTTTTTTCCGTAAAAACGAAGTCCAACCCAAGAGTTTCCCCATGATTCCTAAAGACTGAGACGACCAACGATAGAAATTAAAACTGTCGTGATGCGTGAGGATTTTACCTTCTTTAAAAGTGAAATTAGCTTGAATAACGTTATGAACTTTATTCCCAGTCTGAGAAAAAGTGTACCAAGCATTCCAAGTTGCTTTACCCGAATAATCATCGGCTTCAACATCAGAAAATAGAACTTTCAAATCCGTCCCACGCTCAATCAACATTCGCCACATAGCAGGAATTTGCTTACCTTTCAGATAAAAGGCTTCATCCTTGAAAGTTGCTTCTGGATGATAACAATCTGCCATAGTCTGAAAGTCTTTTCGTACAAAAGCACTATAAAAATTGGTGATTAATTCTTCGTTTGGGGACATGGTTAAAAATTGGGGGATTTTATGAAATAATATTTGATTTTCTACCACAAACTTAGTGAAATTTTATCCGTTATATTCCCGTAGCAGGCATTCTCACCTAACATTCTTGCGAAAAAACGCCTTTGTGTGCTTACGCATGAGTGTCAGGTGGAGACACCTGCCACGGAGAGGGACATTCCTACGGAGACAATTTTTAATTCATAATTCTCAATTTTTAATTCTAAAGGTATTTTTCTTCTAAACTTTCTATTCCTTTCCCATTCAAAAAATCATTTTTGAATTGTCTAATTTCTTGAAAATTTTCTGACAAAATCCCCTCTTTATTCAGTAATTGTAATCGCTGAATTTCACGCAGTGAAAATGAACCGTCCAGCAAAAAACCCAAAATAATGATAAACTTACAAAGATTCTGAACGGGCAAAGATGTACTCTTTAAACGAGCAAAATAATCATTTTTTAGTAAATGTTTTTCTTTGAGAGGTACTTGAAAAACCTCCAATAAATGCTGAGTAAGATAAACATGATTGGCATGAAAGTCCCTTTTACTGATAGCAATAAATTGTAGCGTATCATAAATAAGTGTCTGATTATCAGATAATTCTATTTCTTTTTTTAATTCAGCATCCGTTTTGATTTTTTGTAGAATATTGTCTAAAAGATTCTGTCCCATAATCACGA
>JAAFJL010000256.1 GCA_013298865.1 Cytophagales bacterium
GAAATCAAACGAAAAATAGCTCATCACTTAGCGAAGCAGGCTATTTTGAATTTAACAGTATGTCAAAGAACGACTAAAACTTAAATGTCGGATTAATGAATCTAAAACTTAATGACGGACAGCAATTAGGAAAATTGAAAAATAGATATTTGATATTCAATGACCTATTTTTTCAACTTATTGATTTAACAACTTGACGACAACTTATCACCCTACCAATGAATCTCAAAAAAATCTATATATTGCTGATTATCAGTACAGTAGCCTCTTCTGCAAAGGCTCAGTTTGGTAATGAGTGGATACAATACGACCAAACGTATTACCGTATTCCTGTTGTTCAGAAAGGAATTTATCGACTTACTTTTCAGGATTTAAAAGCTACTGGACTTCCACAAAATGTCAATCCGCAATCTTTTCAGTTGTTCAGAAGAGGGCAAGAATTCGCCATTAAAGTAGCTGGAGAAAGTGATAAAATCTGGAATGAAACCGATTTTATAGAATTCTACGGAGAACCCAACGATGGTACTTTGGACTCTGCTTTGTATTCGCCGAATAAAGCCCAAGCTCACCAATATTTTTCGCTATTTTCCGATACCGCAGTCTATTGGTTGACCTATAATACCAAGAATATTTTGGGAAAAAGAATGCAAGAAAGCCCCAAAGTTGACCTCCAGAATTTACCAAAATTAAACTACCACATAGAAGAAATTCTCCAACTAACCAACAGCAATTTTGCCGAAGGAATGTTACGCCCCTTGGGTACAACCGACCCTGAATCTGTACTGATGTCTTTCTATGATTTTGGGGAAGGATATTTTTCTCCTAAGTATTCAAAAAACAATAATCCTACGCATAATTTTATGCTAACTAATTGGAAAAGAGAAAGTTCTGTAAAACCTCGAATTGAAATTATGTCCGTTGGTACAAGTCCATATTTGCACACGATGGACGTTTTTTTGAAAAACACCAAAGGACAAAATCAATTAATTGGTACTGCGGAATGGAATAATTATGAATCAAAAACCTTAGATACCAGCATCATCTCGACGGATATTCCCACAACAAATTTGCTTAGTATTTCTGCCAATCTTAGAGACTACAAACTCAATCGTGGCGACTACGCTTTGGCTTATTTGAAAGTTCGTTTTCCGCAAAATTTAGACATGGCAGGTTTACGGCAGAAGCAGTTTAATTTTGAAACTGAAAAGGCTCAAACTTATGCCGTAGAAATCCAAAATACTCCAGCAGATGCCAGCGTTTGGGACATCAGTAATTCGAGAGAAGTAAAGAAAATTTTCTCAGAAAAATCAGGAAATAATCTAATATTTAGTGTAGCGTCTAAGCAAAAAACAGACATACAAATTCCCCCTTTTGGGCTACTCATCTCCTCAGATTACCTTTCCATAAAAAATATCCAAGCGACTACTTTCAGACAAATTCCGACGAAGGCAAACTATTTGATAGTTTCTCATCCGAAATTGATGTCGCCTGCGGGTGGATACGCCAATCCCGTACGAGCATACGCCAGTTATAGGGCATCAGTTGCAGGAGGAAAGTATGACACTACAGTGGTGACTTTCAGTGAGTTAACAAATATCTTCAACTACGGAGAATACAGTCCCTTAGCAATAAAAAAGTTTGTGAATTACATGGTAAAGAAAGGTTCGCCCAAATTTATGTTTATTATTGGGCAAGCCATAACGGACGAAAGCCAACGTTTTTCGCCTACTTTCAACCAAAATAACTTGATTCCTACGGCTGGTTATCCGCATTCGGATATGCCTTTCGTGATGAATTTTGATGGAAAAAACGATTTTCTTCCCATCATTCCTACGGGACGGTTGAATACAAATTCGTCTCAGGTTGTGGCAGATTATTTAAAGAAAGTCCAAGAACATGATTCGCCAGAAAATCAACAACTTTTTCGTAAAAATCTCCTTTTCTTAACGGGTGGTTATACTAATGGCGAACAAGTTTTATTCAGAAATTATGGTCAATATTTCAAAAGTATTGCTGAAAACAGTTTAGTTGGGGCAAAAGGAACGGTCTTTACAAAACGCACTGATGACGGTATCGAAATCATTAATATTGCCGAACAATTGAATGCAGGTTTGGGTATGATTACGTCTTTCGGGCATTCGGGTTTCAATGTCATCGACTTAGATATTGGAAACATCAACAACGAAATTCTGGGGTATAAAAACAAAGGAAAATATCCGTTTTTGTGGGTAAATGGTTGTGAAGCAGGCAATTGTTTTAACGGACAAACTAATTTAGGCTCAAATTGGATTGCTGCACCAGACCGTGGAGCAATTGCTTTCATGGGGCATTCTTGGTGGGGCTATCCTTTTGCTTTACGAAGTTTTGCCGAAGTTTTCTACAAAAAAGCATTTACGGATAGCCTTGTTTTTAGCCAATCATTGGGTTCTGTGCATCAGTCAACCGTGAGGCAATATTTACAGAATTCTCGGAGTGAATATGACTTCTCAAATGCTGTTCATTTTAACTTACAAGGCGACCCAGCTCTTCGACTTTTTCCTGCACAAAAACCTGATTTTACGATTGGGAATTCCGATATTTTTCTGTCAAGTTTAGATGGAAAATCATCTTTCGTTAATGATGATTCTCTTCGTTTGGGACTGGTAATCAGTAATTTAGGGAAAGTCTTCCAAGGAAATTTAAACCTGACGCTCAAACGAAAACTCAGCCAAGGAGACACTGAACTTTACCGACTCAACCTATCAAAATCGCTCAGTTATCAGGACACGCTATTCGTTAAAATTGCCAATGATTTACGTACATCTGGCGGTAATAATCGCTTTGAAGTTGCTTTAGATAATGACAATCAAATTGCAGAAACCAACGAAGCTAATAATGTTGGTGTTTGGGAATATAATGCACCTAATCCGAGTATAGAACTGACTTTTCCAGCTAACTATGCTATCGTGAATAATCGGGCGGTGAAATTGTCAATTTCCTTACCACAAGTAATTCATAATCAAAATGTTACCTTGGAAATTGATACTTTGCCAAGTTTTGATTCCAAGCTGAAAATTACGCAAAATTTCATTGCAAAATCTTTAGTTACACTCACCGCAAACTTACCAGAAAAAGATTCAACAGTTTATTTTTGGCGAATTTTACCCCAAAAACCTGTTTCAGGATTAAGGCAAGGAGGAGTAAAATCTTTTACTTACATCAAAAACGGACAAGAAGGATGGTCACAGTCGGGGAAGTTTCAATTGGCTGATACACAGCAAGAAAACCTTGATTTTAAGAATGAAAATTGGACTTTGAAAACTTCTAAAACCAAAATCTCCGTGCGTGTGCAAGGGACAACCGTACCTTTTGACGCAAAAAGTCCCCCAATGTTAACTGTAAATGACCAAGTTTTTGTACCAGCCGATAAAGTTTGCGACCAATACGCATTGATGGCAGTTGCCTTTGACAAACAGTCGCTCGAACCGTACAGTTACCGAACTTCTTGGGATTTGAGATGCCGAAATCTTGATCCACGGGTGAGTATGATAAACATTTATTTTATCGTCAATTTCGATATGCTCAAAAGCTACGTAGAGGAAATCAAAGAGGGAGATTATATTCTTTTCTTTTCGTTCAATAACCCACAAGGAGCTTATGCGGCTGCATCAAAAGAGGCATTGCAAGGAATGAAAAATTTAGGTGTCGATATGGATAAATTAGCTCAATTACCTTACGGTTCGCCCTATATTTTCTTGGGACAAAAGGGAAATAACAAAGCCATTTACGAAGCCTTTCCGACGGATAAACTTCCTCAGAATCAGGTACTTACTTTTGAAAAGGAATTAAGCAGTAGTTTTATTTCTGGTTTGATAACTTCGCCAAAGATTGGTCCTGCCAAATCTTGGAATGAACTTGTCGCTAAGACTATCAGAGGCTCAAAGGGCATTGATTCTGTCCGAGTTTTTGGGTTTAATGAAAAGGGCGAAAGAGATTTTTTATTAGAAAATTACCGAACTGATAAAATAGATTTATCGAAAATTGAGGCAAAAAAATACCCTTATCTTCAATTAGAAACTACTCGATTTGAAGATACTGGAGTCAAAATTTCTCAGCTTAAAAAATGGCAAATTACCTACGAAAATCTACCCGAAGCCATAGCTGACGTTTCAGCATCCGAGAAGATTTCTGCCAAAGATGAAGGCGAGAATTTTACGACGAAAGTAGTTTTTAGGAATGTCTCTAACCGAGCTTTTGGCGATTCCCTCACGATTAGGCAAGTGCGTGCTAATCGGGAGTTGAAACGTCAAGAAATTAAGATTTTTAAAGTGAAAAAACTGCTCTCTGGTGATTCTATGCAGGTTTCCATTCCTTTTAAAACAATGGGATGGGCAGGAGAAAATCAGTTGAGTTTTACGATAAATCCTCAGATTTTACCAGAACTTTCTTACCAAAATAACTTTATTGATTATAATTTTTCAGTAAAACCAGACCAAGCCAATCCGATTTTGGAAGTTACTTTTGACGGCAAAAAAATCAGAAATAATGAAATCGTTTCACCGACGCCTGCAATAGGTATTCGCTTGAAAGATGAGAACCGTTTTTTGCTCAGAAATGATCCAGAGGGCATTGATGTTTTCTTGAAAAAATGCAAGAAATGTAGTTTCCAGAAAATCAATTTTACCAATCCAGAAATTACTTGGAAATCTTTGTCGGATAATGATTTTAGAATCGAATATCGCCCCATGGATTTACCCGAAGACACACTCACGTTACAGGTTCAAGGGCGAGATTTGGCGGGTAATTTGGCAGGTAATCAACCCTACCAGATTTCGTTTAGGATTGTCAAAAATCCATCTGTGAAAACCTTTACAGTTTATCCAAATCCTTTGAGATTATACACTAAATTTCTGATAGAATTGTCTGGAAAAGAAGCGGCGGATGTTTGTAAGATTCAGATTTTCAATACTTTAGGTCAGCAATTGCAAGAACTTTCGACAGAAAAACAAAATCTACCAATTGGCACAACTGAACTCATCTGGGATGGTACAGACAGTAATAAACAAGCCCTGCCAACAGGAGTTTATATCTACAAATTGCTCATAGAAAAGAACGGGCAAGTAGTAGTTTTAGACCCCAAAACAATAAATCAACTTTCTGGAAAAATTGTGATTGATAGGTAGGGATGGGTGTTTGATGTTCGTTTTTCGATGATAGGAGGGTCGGGTTTGGGAATGTTGAACTATGATGTATTCTGCTGTCCAAAACTTTTAAAATTTTTGTTCCTTGTTTTTTATGAAATGATAGAATGACCATGATGCAAGAACTATAATAGCCAAAACCTTATAAATGGGAAAAACCAAAAACTCTAAATCATGGCTACTCAATCCTTTTCTATGGTTCATAGTATCCCATTTTGCTATTACAATAACTATTGAAAATAGGGTAGTTATTACTATTGAAGAGAATAGCAAAACCTTTGAAATTATTACCAATAGTTGTTTTAGCATTTGATTATTGGTTAGCCTATCACTAACTTTTTACCCTAAATGTCAGGTTTTTGATTTTATCAGAGCTCAATTTTCCTTTTTGATTTAGGAATAATCCCAAGGGTTTATGAGGACTTTTTTTCCATAGGGGTCGTTTGGCTTTTTTTATTTGATTTTCGAGTTCATCAGTATTTTCTTTATCTATGGGTGTATTCAAAATATGTCTAATCGTTTGTCGATAAGTTTGATTTACCCACTTTTTTCGCCAGTGAATTCCTTTTCGAGAACTTTTATTTCCTTCTCCATATTTTTAGACCGACACTTTTTAGATAAAAAATAAAAAGCGTTATTCATTTGAAAAAATAGCCGCCAGATAGTATCATAGCGGCTATTGAAAACATCTAATATCCGCAAAAATATAGAATCAGGGCTTA
>JAAFJL010000257.1 GCA_013298865.1 Cytophagales bacterium
TGCCATTAAAGATTGTTTTTTATTGAGTTTAAACTCACCAAAAAACGTCAAGAAATTCTTCAAACTATTTCCCCTTGGGCGGTAACCATCGGATTGTAAATGTCCGAAACTCAGGGCAATCGCCGAGCTGTCATTTACAATGTCTAAACGAGTATTAGACTGTAACAAACCAAACGACCCAGCAGAGAATTTTTCTGTCAAAGAAACACCTTTATCTTCTGATGATTTCATGTAAAAACGAGCTACTCCGCCAACACCACCGCCATACATGGTAGCAGCAGGACCTTTGATTACTTCAATATTATTGACATTTGCAAAATCAATATCATCCAAAACCGTGACACCCTCGGCAGTAGTAATTGGCACGCCATTATAGTAGGCTTTTACGCCCCAGTTATTGAATTTTTGGTCGTTTCCGTAGCCACGAATCACCAATCTTTGTCCGCCCAATTGCGTACGTTTGTCCACCTGCACCCCCGCCATCGTACCCAAACTTTGTTCAATAAAAGCAGGATTATTCCGATTGATTTCTTCTTCTGTAATCGCCTCAACTGACTGTGCATGACGTTTGAATTCGCCTCTTTCTTTTGCAGTTTTACGCTTTTCTTTTACAATAACTTCTTCGAGTTCTTTCGTAGTCTGAGCATAAGATAGCCCAGCCATCAATAGTAGATATGATAGTAAAAATATTTTTCTCATTGTGTGTTTTTTGAAAAATAATATACTTTGAACCTGTAGTACGGGATTGTATCCAGTGAACCGCACGAATACACTGGACTCCGATTCACGGGATGCAATCCCGTGGTACAGATTCAAAATATGGATGAATTGTGGTTGATTTTGAAGAGATTTTTTTGGTTACAGACTTGTACAGGGTTTGAATAGCGAAGTAATAAGAAGTTAATGAATTAAATATAAACATCTGATAATGAAACAGATATACTTAATTTGATAACTATAGTTGATAGACATCTGACAATTTTTATGTAGGGACGAATAGCATTCGTCCACGGTGTCCATACGAGTGAGAGGACGAATGCTATTCGTCCCTACATCGTTCATCTACAAAAAATGTCAGAGATTTAATCTTATTAATTCCTTATTCCGAATTCTAATAAAAATCCGTACCCAAAAACTATAAAAACTGTGGAGGTCGTCTCAATTTTGAAACAAAATCGGAAGAATGAGAGCTTACTAAATTGATGAAAATAGAAGGTATTTCGTAGAAAAAATATTGAAAATTAAATGACGGATTCCGATGAATCGTTGAAGGTTCTGAGAGAAGTTGTAAAATATGTTTAGCGTTATTGCTAAATGGCAAATGCTCCGTTTGATTGTCGAACCATTGTTCCATTTTAGCTTCAATTTCCGTTTCAGCTTTATCACTTAGACAGTAATAATAAGTTACGTCAGCAGTATTTTCCACGAAAACCACATCATAAAAATTCCCCTCAATGCTAAATTCTTTTTCAGGGCGTTCCCAGACCATTTTAGTTAAATTTTCTGAATTGGCAACGATACAAATCAAATCAGATTTTGGGAGAGATTTAACAATGACCTGCTCTACTTCCGCTCTAATCTCTTGTCTTTCGATACTCAAAACGGCATAATAGCCACCCATTTTGAGTAGTAAAGCAAAAAATAATGTAAGAGACAAAAGTGTTTTCATGACCGCACAAAAGTACGACATTCTGCAAATTATTTAGCGTTTTGAGGGGTTTTATTGCTTTAGTTTCTGCAATGTTTTACCGTGAAATGATGTACTTGAAAACAGGTATTTATACTCTGTTCTGAGAAATATTTAAGGTTTAATTTTGGTAAAATTGCATACCATCATTAACACTTAAATTAACATGAAAAACTTCCACAAATTCATCCTTTTAGTTTTAGTATTTGCCTCTTTAGAAGCTCATTCTCAAACTGGTTTTAGTCTTAAACCAAGTCAAAATCTCAAAAATCTTCCTGCCTTGCAGTCCTTTGTTTTTGGACATTCGGGTAATTATTGGCTCTTGATTGGTGGTCGGACGAACGGTTTTCATGGCTTTGGTTCGGCAACAAATTTTCCTTTCAAAAAAGCCAATAAATTTGTGTATGTCTATAATACTGCTACCAATCAATTAGACAGTATGGCAACAGCTTTATTGCCTACTGTGCTTCGTGAGCAATATACGTCTTCTAATATGCAGCATTTTCAGGCAGGGCAATATCTCTATATTTCAGGAGGTTACGGTGAATTTCATGCTAAATTACCAGACTCAACTTGGGCGACCTATTCAACGCTTTCGAGGGTGAATATTGCTCAAATGATCAATGCAGTCCTTACTAAAAACCTTATAAAATTCAGAACCTCAGTGGTTTATGCCAAGGACAAATCAACGGCTTCTACAGGCGGAGAAATGTACAAATTGCCCGATGGGAAAATCTATTTAGTGCTTGGACATCGGTTTGATGGAATGTATGGTAGTAGCAATTTCAAACAAACTTACCTTGATTCTGTTCATGTTTTTAAACTTACCGAAACACCATCAAGTATAAGTATTACGGCAGGTTCAAGGCAGTATATTTCGGACAATTTAGTGGACAGTTTAACCCAATTCAGACGGAGAGATTTGTTGGTAGTTCCAGCGATTCAAAGAGGAGGGCAGGGCGTTGGACTGACCGTTTATGGAGGTGTATTTACGGCTGGGGCGGGTGTGCCTTTTCGGAATCCTATTTACTTGAAAGGTGGAGCAATTCCGAGTTATCAGTTGGACAAAACTTATACCCAAACTTCCAATATTTATTCAACGGCGAATGTCGAAATGTATGATGCAAGTAATGATGTAATGCTCACCACGGCTTTTGGGGGAATTGGCAACGACACGGGTTCGGGCAGGGATGATTTTACCCAAAAAATCATGACGATTAGTAAAAATAATCGAACCAATGTTACGACAGAAATCGCTAATCCAAGCACTCTGCCTACGTTTATGGGTTCGGAAGGGATTTTTATTCCAGCCCCAAGTGTGCCAATGTACAATGCCCAATACGGAGTTATTAATTACAATTCCCTTCCTGCGGGTACACCAAAACTCATTGGTTACATATACGGGGGGATTATCTCGAACTCGCCAAAGTGGAATAATTCTTCAAACCCCACCTTGCCAAGTAAGATGGTTTATGAAGTTTATTTTACGAAGTGATTTTACACTCATTGTGTTCAATACACGCTGGATTTAGACAAATAAAACTCTTTGGACACAATGAAATAAAATTGCGTATTTTGTATTGTTAAATTCTTATTTTTTTAAAAAGTTTTGATGAATAAATCCCTCAAAACTAATATTTTCTTTCTTTTGAAGAATGAATAAATTATTGTTATATTTGAAGGGTGACGCAAGGGTTGCGTTTATGAATATGTTGGCGGTTATTAAAAAGAAACAACCAAAACCACATTAACAGTAATAAATCAACAACATGGACATTAAAAGAATTGAAGAAAATTACCAAAGAATGTCGGACAACGAAATAATCAGAATTGCTACAACTGATGCTCGTGGACTACGCCCAGAAGTTTTTGGAATTATAGAAAATGAAATTAAGAAAAGAAATCTTGATCCAAACATTTTACAAGGTGCAATTGCACAAAACAAAAAATATTCATTATCAGAAGTAGAGCAATATTCAAAATTATTAAGAGATTTACCTTGCCCAATTTGTGGAAATACACACGAAAAACTAAATGGTACGATTTCTCATACTGTTAAAAGCTTTATCATTTTTACAACCTATGGGACAGAGCCAACAATCGCTTGCCCTGACTGTTTAGACAAAAAAAATGACGACGCAATTCTTTCAAGTGCATTATTAGGGTGGTGGGGATTTCCTTGGGGATTTTTCAAGACTCCAATTTATATTTACAGGAACTACAAGGCAAAAAAAGACAATAGACTTGACACTTCTAACAATACGTTGCTTTCATACACATTAGGCAATATTGGAGAAATTGAAACTTACAAGGACAATAAAGAAAAACTTAAAGACATAATCAAAAGGAGAAACAATTAACTGACGCCAACAGCTAAGCATCTCTCTCTATTGTTATATTTGGATTCAGACTCAAGAGTTGCGTCTATGAATATTTTGGTAGCAAGCGTAGAAAAATAACTTATGAACATAGAAAAATTATTTTCACACTCTTTTGACACTTTTGAAGTGTTTAATAAATTAGACATTCAACAAGCCAGTTTGACAAATAACAATTCACCTAAAAGTGTATGGCAAATATTAAGTCATTTAATAATTTGGCAGGACTATCAAATAAACCAGTTGTGTGACATCACGACAGAAAACATAAATGAAATTGACACATGGGTCGCAGACAGAAATATCTCAGACCAAAGTATATTACATGACAACATATCAAAGTTTGAAAAACAAATTGAAAGAGTTAAAATAGAACTGACCAAGATGGCAATTGAGCAAAAAGACATTGAGCAAAAGTTGAAAATAGTTCAAGACCTGACAGTTCATTTATCATTCCACTTGGGAGAAATAGTTCTATTAATGAGACAAAACGGACACTATCCAATGCCGAATGAAATGACAGATTTTCTGACCTCAGAATAAAACGCCAGCTCCAGCTACTAATATAGGTTTGTAGGAAGTGGATCGGACGGAATAAATCTCAACTTTGGTAAATAATCCATACATTTGTTTCGGCTGACGGAAATCTTTTGAAAATCAGTAAGTAGTTGAAAATCAGTAATTTATATCGGAAGGCGTTCAGGCGGACGAGTTTCAAATTCCCCTCCTGCCACAAGCCCTATTCGTTGGTGGCAAGCAAAAAACGACAATCACAATCAAAATAGATAACAATGACGAAGGAAAATTTAGGCGAATTGACAACAGAAGACTTAATCAAAAAGAAAAAACAAACAAGCCTTGCTACGGGTATGTTGGCAGGAATACTAACTGTATTACTTGTTGTAACTATCTGGCAGACAATTAATAAAGGATTTACAGCTTTACTTATTGTTCCATTCGCACTATTACCTACTTTATTCAAGAGTTATAAATCTATCGGTAACATAGACAATGAATTAAAAAGTAGGAATATAAACTCATAATCTGAAAACATTTGGTTTTGTTACTTCGTGGAAAGTTTCTTTCACTGGTCGTAACGTCCCGCTACGTCCAACTATTTTTAAATCGTCTCGCTTTAAAAAACCATAATAATCTACACTAACTGGTCATAGCGTTAGCGTTGGTTACTGATCAAAGATATAATTATAAGTAGGTTTTACAAACCCCCAACAACGCTATTTTGCTTCTATTTTAGATATGACAACTTTTGCTGTTATAATAATTCTTTTCGGAAAATCAATCGACTTAACAATAAAACATTGACAAATATGAAGAACAAAATAGGCTTTAACATGGGCTTCGCATTAATGGCATTTCCACTTGGTTTAGCATTACTTCGAGAATTTGACTTCCAAACTTTTACATTTAGAAAAACGGCATTGGGTATCCTTTACCTCACTGTGTTTATTGTAGCAATATACCTGACATTTAAAAAGAAAGAAAAATCAGACGAACAATAAAAACAGCAACCAACTAACAATGAACGCTTAGTTGGACGAAATTTGCGGTCTCTAAGTGGTTGTAGCGGGACGCTCCGACCAGTTTAGAGTCCTATTGCTTACTCGTTGACATATCCCCTCACAATATAAGCCTCATTTTTCTTACTTCTTGCATCTCTCGTTTTCATCAAGATTGCACAATCGCAATTATACATGA
>JAAFJL010000258.1 GCA_013298865.1 Cytophagales bacterium
TTCATTCTCAATGATAACCGATTTATTACCAAGACATATTCATGCCACTTCTACCGAGGGTTTTCTATTAAAAATATTACTCTTTGTACTCGCTTTTACAATTTTATAAACGTTACAACTTAGATTTTATACTTTTACTTTGTAGGAAACCTTAGAAGCTGTTTAAACAAACTTAACATTATGAAAAGAGTTATTGCATTTTTACTTCTTTTCTTGAACATAACTTGTTTCGGACAGACAAACATAAAGTCTTTACTTGGTTCTTTAATAACTAAAGCAAAAGAAACTTCGCTCTATTCATCAACGGTAAACTGGGACACTCTACAAAAACAAATTTATGCTAAAGCTGAAAACGCAAAAACAATTGAAGATTTAAAACCTGCATTTGAAACTTTGCTGAATGGACTCAGAGACCATCATGGTAGAATTGTAAATGCGAAAAACTTTTCAACTTTAGCTTATTTTACTGACCATAAAAATAGTCGAAACACCGATAAGCGTGTTAGGGAAATAGAAGACTGGAAAGCGGTAAATGATACTACAATTAAATTTGAGTACGAGATTTTGAATAACAACATTGGTTATCTAAAAATAGTTGGCATTGCTCCAAACATTGATATTGAAAAAGAATCAAAGAAAATTAGAGCAGCAGTTATTGAGCTATCAAAGCAGAATGTTGAAAAATGGATAATTGACCTCCGTTATAATGCTGGCGGAAATATGCACCCAATGATAGCTGGCATTGCTCCGTTGATTGGTAATGGTGTCGTTGGTAGTTTGGCAAACTTAGATAAAAAGAAACTTTATGATTGGGAAATCAAGGACGGTAATTTTATTTATGAAGGTTTCCAAACTGTGACACTTCCGAACAACTTAAAATTTAAAAAATTGCCCAAAATTGCAGTTCTTACAAGCCGTTGGACTGTAAGTTCAGGAGAAATTGTTGCGACTACATTAAAAGGGAGACCAAATACAAATTTTTTTGGCGAAGCAACGGGCGGCTATACAACAAACAATAGTTGGGATATTATTAATGATGAACTTATTGTAAATATTTCGACAGGTATTTATTGCGACAGAAATGGAACAATCTATGAGAAGAATATCCCAGTTGACATAGAAATACCATTTATAATTACAAAAGACAAAGAAGCCGATAATTGTATAATAGTTGCTAAAAAGTGGCTTTTTGAGAAATAGTTTTTGTAAAAATACTTTCTGCTAAAACACTGATTATTTATAGACGAATTCCAATTCTTCAATTTTTAATTAGAATTCCAATGCAAGAATAACTACGAAGCTGTTTAAACATTTGCATATTTTAAATCTTTCAATTTGTTAGGCTTGAGGTATATAAATTCACGTTTGGCGTCAATAACGATATGAAATCTTTTGATAATATCTCCTCCGATGGAACTGATTTTTTGTCTGCCCATAGCCCCCGCAAAAAATCCAACTGGTACATCTGTTAGTGTGATATTTCCAATATTAAAAACAGGCAAAACGGCTTTTTGTACTTTCATGATGTTTCCATAAGAGTCTTTCAATTGTTTTTCATCAATTATCTTTAATTTTTCACTGAGTTTGTTCTCATTAGCAAATTTATCGTCCAATAAAACACTTCCTGAATAACCCGAATGTATCAGGAATCTGTTAGGAAATTGACTTCCTTTTTCTATTTCACAGATGCCTTCAATAAACATAAAACCGTTTTCATAAGTTAGTTTGTGTTTTTCAAATCCTTTTAAACGTTTGGGTAATTTACCAGAAACAATCATTTGTTCTTTCTCAAAATTGAATTCTATAAATTTATCCTTAAAGAGATCTAATCCGCATTTGCCATCCGTGAATTTCCCTGAAAATTTGTTTTCAGTAATTGTTAGACTGTCCCACTTTAGCCCTTCAATTGTTAGTGAGTTATTCTCACTTTGCCTTGCTTCGCCTGATTGTCCGCCCCAACTTTTTATTCCGTCAATGGTTTTGTCAAAAATAGGACTTTTGAGTCTCTTTACTGCCTCTTCGATAAGCGTAACATCGGTTGCTGCTGTATGAAGCATCAGTTGAATAGTATCTTTTTGGTTAAGAATTGCCCTGATTGAGATGTTGTTAGATGAAGTCAGTTGAAACGGAATAATCGTTTTATTGCCTTGTCCGACAGCTATTTGACTTATTGTCAATATCGCAAAAGTTATGATTTTTTTTAGCATTTTATTTATCTTTTCTGGGTAATAATCTCTTGAATAAACCTCATAATAGGCATAGTTGCTCTTTCGTAGTTAGACAAAGTTACAACAGTATAACCCAAATCTGGATAAATTTCCAACTGCCCATCTACGCCTGGGGCTCCGCCTGTGTGTCCAAACATTCTAATTTCATTTTTATAAATTTCTCCAAAGCCATAGGCATATTTTACTTCTGGCAAATTCCTTTCTTTGATGGCTGGAAGCATGACTATCTTTCCCTTCGTTACAGTTTCTAACATTTTTTTCGATAGTAGTTTTCCAGACAATAAAGCTATTGAAAATTTATGAAAATCTATTGCCGTAGAATAACCTCCGCCCGCAGAATTGCCTTTTACTTCCATCATTTTTGTATTAGCTTCTCTTTTATTGTGTGAATCCATGTAACCAATTGCAAAGTTTTCATGGACTTTATCTCTTTCATAAAAATCGGTATTTTTCATATCTGCTACTGCACAAATATTTTGTTTTACATACTCAAAATAATTCATTTTTGATATGGACTCGACAACTGCACCCAACAAAATAAATCCGTAATTACTGTATTGAAATTTTGTGCCAGCCTTAAACAAAAGCGGTTCACCAAGACCAATATTGACATAAGTAGCAATAGTTTTTGCAGTATCCACAATGCTTTCAAATTTTGGAAATTCAAAGAAATCTCCCGTACCCGCACTGTGTGTGAGTAAATGCTCAATGGTGATGTCGCCGAATACTTTTGCAGGAAGATTAGGCAAATGTTTGATGACTTTATCAGAAAAATTAAGTTTATTTTTTTCGACCAATTGGGCAATAGCAACACTGGTAAACATCTTGTTCATAGACCCCACATTAAACTTTGTGTCGATGTTGTTTTTAGTTTTTTGCTCTTTATTGGCTAATCCCACCGCTTTTTGATAGATAACTTTATCCCCTTTTGCAATCAGAATAGTACCTGAATAAGCATCTTTTTTAGACAAATCTTCAACAAGATTATTAATCTCAGCGATTTGCTTTTCGTTGATTTGTGCATTGCTGGCTAAACTGATTGATAACAAAGCCGTGCTTAGGAATTTTGAAATTGTTTTGTTCATTTGGAATTGGTTTTTGATAAATTTTATTCAAAAGTATTCTCAAATTTTCCGCCTACTAAAACAATGTTACGATTATACTATGGCAAGGGACGAAACCGAAAAAGAAAGTGATTTTAGCATTTCAAACCTTTTCATCACACCAAAAGGCACTTTGGTAACATCTGATGTATTTTTAGGAATATGATTACTATTTTTATGAAATGAAAAATCGTTTTATAGAAATCATTTTACATAGTATTTTCTGGACAGCTACCGCATGGCTACTGACCAGCAGTTTCTCTGTGCAGATGCGTCAAATGAGAATTATCAATGGCGTTGAAACGATCAATATCGTTCGTAACAATGGGTTGATGTGGCAGATTTTTAGTTGTATAGTGGTTGGAGCAATGATTTTTTATACATCGGTTTGGTTGCTATTACAAAATAATGAGTTCAAAAAACAGGCTGTCTTGTCTCTAATGGCAGTATTCGGTATTGGTATCTTACTGGCGTTTTTTATATCCATTTTTAATTTTGGACCAAGACACCCTCCCCTACCACAAGCCATTGCCTTTGGGATAGTGACGTTTTATTTTACGGTTTCCATTGCGTACAGCATCACCAAATTATATTACCGAAATCATGAGCGACAACAACAATTAATTCTTGATAAAAAACAAACTGAACTGACTTTACTTCGCAATCAATTACAACCTCATTTTTTGTTCAATGCCTTGAATAATTTGTTGTCGATGGTGAAGCCCAACGAAAATCCTAAGTTGGTTGATTCGTTTGAGAGGCTTTCACAATTATTGCGGTATGTTATCGAAGAGACTCAATCAGAAAAAGTAGGTATCAGGAAAGAAATTTCGTTTTTGGAGAATTATATTGAGCTACAAAAATTACGTTTTAATGAAAACGAAGTCATCGTAAATTTGAAAATAGAAGGCAAATACATCGACCAAAAAATAGAACCAGGGTTATACATCACTTTTGTAGAAAATGCCTTTAAATACGGCACAGAGCCTGAAAAAACGAGTAAAATTGAGATATATTTTGATTTGAGCAAGGAAAATATCATCCATTTTGAAATCAAAAATAAGGTAATGATGTCGGGTTTAACGGGAAATAAAACAGGGATTGAATCTACCCGAAGACGCTTAGAATTGATTTATCCAAACAAACACCAACTACTCGTGAAGCATGATGAAAATTTTGTCGTAACCCTAAACATTCAAACCCGATGAAAGCAATTATTGTGGACGATGAACCCAAGGCGATTGAATTGTTGAAAGGTTATTTGCAACATTTTGGTACGATTGAGCTGATGGCTACTTTTAGAAATGGCTTGAAAGCTTTTGAATATATTTCCAACGAGCCAGTGGATATTATTTTTTTAGACATCAATATGCCTCACATTTCGGGTATTTCGTTGTCTAAAATGATTCCGAAAAATGTTCAATTAATTTTTACAACGGCTTATTCTGAGTATGCTGTCGAGAGTTATGAAGTGGAAGCAGTTGACTATCTTTTGAAGCCAATTAGTTTGGATAGATTCACGCAAGCGGTCAGTAAGGTGCTTAAAAAAAAGGTGCAAAAGAAAGAGATACAAGCCAATTGGATTTCAGTAAAAAGTGGATTTGAGACATTTAGAGTAGCAATTGATAAGATCCTATACTTAGAAAAGGATGGAAATTACATGACTTATCATTGCGAAAATGAAAAGATAATTGGCAGAGAAACCATCCATCAAGCCATAGAAAAATTACCAGAAACCTTTGTCCAAACCCATAAATCTTTCATCGTGAATTTAGACAAAGTAAAGCGTTATGACCGTAACTTGATTATTATCGACGCACGTGAAATCCCGATTAGTGATTCGTTTTCGCAAGTGGTTTTTAGTCAACTTGAAAAATAGTCATACGTCTATTTCCTTTGCAGTTTGTTAAACTTCGACGTCTTTGAAATACTTAGCGACCTTATGATTTTTATGGTTTGAGAGATACATTTGTGAAAACTTGGAAATTTCCAATTTCTCAAATCCACATATCAAATAATCCCCTCATGTACGACGCAATTATTATTGGTGCAGGGCATAACGGACTTGTTGCGGCTTGCTATCTTGGCATGGCTGGCAAAAAAGTATTGATGCTCGAAAAAAACGATTACATCGGAGGAGCAACTACTTCTCAGCAAGTTTTTCCAGATTTTGATGCACGGCTCTCTCGGTATTCCTATTTAGTTAGTTTATTTCCTCAAAAAATCATGGATGAATTGGGTTTAAAGCTCAATTTATTCCCTCGAAAAATTGCTTCTTACACGCCCTACAATGCCCATAAAGGTTTGATAA
>JAAFJL010000259.1 GCA_013298865.1 Cytophagales bacterium
GTACTTTGCATTAAATTTTCTATAATCATTTGATTACTAATACCCTACAAACAGTATATTTTCTGCTACACAGACTGTATTTTTAGGTTTTTACGAGAAAACTCTCTAAATTGTTTTGAAAACCACCGACTCCGATGCGAACCTTTACCACGCTAATAATCCTACTACTTTTTGTACAAAGTAGCCACGGGCAAACCCAAAAAATAGACAGTCTCAAAAAAGTTTTAGCGAAACTCCCCCCAGAAGGCAGCTCCTACACAGGTGACACCACGAGGGTGCGAGTGTTGTTGGGGGTGGGCAAAATAATGGTAAATCCTGATTCGGCAATTGTCTTTTTAGACAAAGCCATAGAAAGTTCAAAAAAAATAAAATGGATTTCAGCTGAAGCGGAATCTCAGTTGGTAAAAGGAAGAAATCTTTTGAAAAAAGGTTTTCATTTCCAAAGTATTGATGTCTTATATAGCTGTCTGCAAAATGCTGAAAAAATTAAGGAAAATTCTATTATTGCACTGTCTTACAGATACTTAGGAGACAATTATTTACACCTAAACAATGAAACTCAATCATTAACTTATTATCAAAAGTCGCTTAATTTTTTTATAAAGACAAAAGATAAAAGGGCAGAATTAATTTGTCTGAATAATATTGCTTTAGCTTATCAATTACTGAAACAATACCCCAAAGCCTTAAATACTATCAATAATGCCCTGAAAAAAAACAATGAATCACCTAAAATTCCATTTATTGATGATATTCTATTGTTGAATATAAGCAGAACATATCATTTATCAGGGCAATATGATTTATCATTAAAAACCCTCAACAGTACTTCTATGGCAAAATCAAAAGATAATGATTTACAAGAAGGCTATTTAGCTCAGATGGCAAATGTTTACGTTTTGAAAAGAGATTACAGTAATGCCTTGAAATATGCAAAAGAATTAGAAAGTATAAGTTCTTCAAAGTCAAATATGATTGATAAAGATATTCACGAAGTGTATTACAAAGCATATAAGGGAATGGGGGATGAAAAAAATGCACTCATGCACTATGAAAAATTTATCACAGATAAACAAAAAGCTGATGAACAAGAGGCTAAGAAAAAAGTCGCTTCTCTAAAATATGAATATGACAATTTCAAAAAACAAGAGCAAATAGTCCAATTAGATAATTCCTTGATTAATGAGAAGAAAGTAAAAACGATATTGCTATTTGGTGGAGGATTTTTACTACTATTAGGAGGTTTTTTATTTTTTAGTAATCGATTGCTGAAAAATAAAAATATTCAAATTGAAAATCAGAGAAATGAAATCTTAGTAATCCAATCAGATTTAGAGCAATTGAATGAGTCGTTAGAAGTAAAAGTATCTGAACGAACTGCTGAACTTACAGAAGCCAACCAATCATTAATCCGTAAAAATCGAGAAATTGAAGAAGCTCTTTACAAAGGGCAAAGTATTGAACGTAAACGAGTTGCGTCTGAACTGCACGACAATTTGGGTGGAACACTCTCAGCGATTAAATGGCGGTTGGAAGGAATGGAAGATGATAGCATGACGCTTTCGGAGAAACTAATTTATGATAGCATTCTCGGAATGTTGAAAGATGCTTATGCAGATTTACGCCTAATTTCGCATAACCTCCTCCCCGAAGAATTAGAGAAAAACGGTCTCAAAAACTCTATTCAGAAATTAGTCAATGAAATCAATCAGAGCAAAAAATTAGAAGTTTGGCTATCGTTCAGAATCGACGAAAACTTGATGGACAATAAACTAAAATTAGAACTTTATAGTATTTGTTTAGAACTATTGAACAACACCCTCAAACACGCAGACGCTACCGAAGTAGCCATTAATTTCTTCATGCGTGAGAGTACTTTATTCCTACAAGTATTAGACGACGGCAAGGGTATGACCCTCAGTAAAGACGGCACAGGAATGGGTATGAAAAATATCAATACCAGGGTGGAATCTTTGAATGGAAAACTCAAAATTACTCCCCAAGAGCCAAAAGGGACTTCCGTAGTGGTAGAAATTAATACTCAGCTCGCATCTATAAATTCATAAGGAACTGATAATACATCTGATTGATTGCTTATTTTCAAGAAAAAATATCCTATACAAGCTAGCCCTTGAGAGAGCGTTGGGCAGAACTCGTCTTTGCCTCGTGTAATATATAATAACCCATGGTAATAAGGCTTTATTTTATCTAAATATTGATTTTTAATTTCCAATGCTTGTTTTTTTGAGCTACGAGTTAGGCTCTTTGTTAATTGTAATGAAATTACTCTTCTCATGTTTCGATAAGATTTAAGAGCATCATCAATATCTATTATTGTACTACTTGGATTTTCATTTGTTTCTGTTTTAAAATTTGTAGTATGTTCATCAATCCTTTTTGATATTTCTATGAAACGACCTTCATTCAACCATTCTCCAACATTCTTAAATACAAAAGAAAGCCCTTGCCATGATAACACATCTTTATTTATTGTTTCTAAGTCGATTATAATATTTTCAATTATACTATCTAATGTACAAGTTGCTATATATCGAAATAGTCTATCTTTATTCAAACGGTACATTGACGCTAAAAACAAAGCCACCCCTGCTCTTCCTGTCATAACGGAGTTATCAATTGTTCTAAAAAACTTAATTTCAGTCTTTTCCTTTTCACCATAAGTTAGCCATGTACATCGGTCTTTTTTTAGCCAAACAGTTTCATTGCAGAGAATTCTTGCAATAGTATTAGCTTCTTCAAAAAACATATTACTTATAGGGATATAACTTGGGATTCGATTCACCCAGTCAAAAGTATAAGGAAAGTTAGAATTTTCATTGAGGTGTAAATTCGGAATTCGACCTTTGAACACATCTATCAATTGTTCGGCAGTGGGAAAATCTTTACCACTTAGATCTCCTCCTAAAATTTTAAAAATAGATTCTGAAATAAGATGTGCAGTCCAAGTGCCAAAAGAGTATCTTTTTGTTTGATGTGTAATGGGTTCTTCAGCAAATCCAATTCCATCTGTAACTTTGTATGTAAAATGAGGTACTTCTTTATTTAAAAATGTTTCTTGAATCTCCTTCTTTTCGCAAACCTGTTTAATTAAGTTTAGAGCAACAAAAAAATATTTTCGAGAAATGTATAACACTCCCGCATCTACACGGCTATACGCCAATCTATTTAAAAATTTAAACCTAAAAGGTAAACCCCACCAATCAAACCTTTGCTGTATTTGATCTACTATATTTATTACTGCTTTTGAAGAAGGCTTGATGTTAAAATAAAAACGAACAACATTTGGATTATCATCAATATCTGCACTATAAAACTTCCCAACAACCGTTGTATAATTATCCTTACCAAGTTTTTCAGAAAATACAGAAGGATACGAAAGAGTAACAAAAGGAGAACCATTTGAATCACTAACTAATAAATAGTTTCCTGCTCTTGATAATAATAACTGGCTTCCTTTCTTGACAATTAAATCTCCTCTATTATTTGGTTGTAATAAATCATCTTTAATTTTTATCTGCTTCCATGAAAAATTTGCCCATGTATGACGTTTATCGGAAGGATATTTAATTAATAGATTCTTTGTATAACCCTCTTCTATTTCTGTTGAGTTGATTTCCTGTCTTCTTTGGTAAAATAGATAAATAATATCCTCAAGACCTTCCTTAGAAAGAGGCTTAGGCTTATTCAACCCTTTTAACCTTATTTCATTATTCGCAAAAGAAATACTTTCTGATAATGCTCGAAAACTTTCTATGTTTTGATTTTCTTGACTCATTTTTTTTTCAATTAATTCAATACGGATTCACTATCACAAATTAGTTGTCTAATATCTTTTAATACCTCATCTAAAGCATCTTTTTCAATTTTAAAAATAGATATGCTTTCAAATAGTAATGTAAGTAAATGTACACCGACCATCTTTAAAATTATATTGGTTTCTTCCTTAAAATTAGAATGAGCTATATCCAAATAATTTTCAAGAAAAGCATTAGTTAAACCTATTCGATATTTATATAAATCTGAAAATCTACTGTTGCTTGGCTCCCATTTTTTCCAAAACTCCTTTATTAAGCCTGCTGCATCCCAACGATAATCACCAAACGCAGCAAATTCCCAATCTACAATTTTTAATTTATTGACATCGCTTTCTATATAAATTAAGTTGTCGAGTTTTATGTCACCATGAATCAAATATGAATTATCCCATTTTAATGAAGATAAATTCTTAATTACTTCTTCCTCATTTACAAATTCGCCTATTTGAACCATTTCTGATTCTTTACTCATTAATACTTTTTTCCTGTCGTTATTAGTAAATGTTAATACAGTAGGTTTAAATCCTTTGTCAAAAATCCAAGCATTTCTGGTCTTAGATTCTATCTCCTTTCTGGTAAAATCTTTATGAGTCCTCAGTTTTTTCAATGTTAAGGCAGCCAAAATTGACATTTGGTTACCTTGATTTTCTAATTTTAAGGAATTTTCGTCAAAGATTTTTTGCGTATTCGTTATAGAAAATGTATCAATAAAACCATAAAGTGGGTTGAGACATTCTACTCCAAGTATAATATTCACATCATCGTAAAAGAAAAACTTTGGTAGCAATATATTTACCTCAGGGTTATCCTTAAAGTAAGAGTAAATTATCGCTTCGATGACTAAAGTTTCTATATTTTTCTCCTCAAAATAACGAGGTTGTTTTAAAAAATATCTCTGCTTATTATTATCCTCTGAATTGATTACAATGGTTGTATTACGAGAAAACCCTTGTTGATAATGAGCATAATATTTATCTTCTAAAATATCTTCAGAAGAAATCAATTTATGCTCATTATGCAACAGATAAGGGATTGAGTTATATGGAGTTAGTAACATCATCAAATTTTATAATACTATTCCTTCAAAACCATTCGATAAACAAAATGGACCTCCATCGGAAGTCATACCAGAAAAAGCAATCTCACCATTACTTTTTAAGTTATGTAATTGGTCAAATGTAGAACTTACGTATTTCCCAGCCTGGTTTTTATAATAAAAAGTACCATTAGCAAATGCACCAATTGATGCTGGGTCAGATTTCGTAGAATCGAAAGTATAGAAGATATTCCGATGTCCATTTTTCCATCCTAAGGAGGTATGTATAATTCTAATATTATCAGTATTCCCACTCTTATCTATTGGATCCAAAGCAATACTGATTGGTGTTCCATCCTTTGGCAGTAAGTCTATAATATGTTGTTTATAGGTATCTATTACAAAACCATCAAATAGTTTTATTGAGAAATCAGTTTCCTTTAAGTCTTCAATTATTGTTTTCTTCTTTACTCTTTGAAAATCAGCTACTTTTTGGATAAATTTATCTTCCATTTCCTTAAAAATTTTAAATTGTTAAAAAATATATTAAACTACTTATTTCATTCCAACAAATTATGCTTGATGGCGTATTTTAATAGCCCCAAGGCGGAGTTTACGTTGAGTTTCTTGAAGATGTTTCTGCGGTGGGTTTCTACCGTTGTGATACTGAGGTGGAGTTGTG
>JAAFJL010000026.1 GCA_013298865.1 Cytophagales bacterium
GAAAGTCTGCAACAAACGCTCTAAGGTCTTCTCTGAACATTCCAGAAACCACCGTAATCTGAGCAGCAGGGCTATTATTGAGCATTGCCGAGAGTTTCTCAAGCCCAACATTACCACCGCCTACCAAAAGAATTTGCAGTTCTTCTAATTTTAAAAATATAGGAAAAAGTTTATTCATAAATAGTTGAAAGTAACCTGTGAGAGTTTAAACTTAGAGGTTTAGAGAAATAGAGTTGATATTTTGCATTTTCTCTAATCCTATAAGTTTTATTTGGGCTGTGTCTAAGTTATTTTGTGTCTCCATTACGCCCTACTCTACCACAAAAACACTCACATAATTATACGAATTGGAAGAAATTTGTTTCATTTTGAAAGTTATTCCATCTTCCAAAAGTACGTCACTTACTAATTTTTTGATTTTATCTGCTTCTGTTTTTTCTGAACTTTCATACCTAATTTGGCTATTCCAGACTTTCAAATTATTCTTTTTTGTAGAAGAAAGTTTGGTCATAACTGTTTCAAAATCAGAGCTTTTACCCAAAATATCTTCTACCATGCTTGCTTCTCGCTTTCTGCTGTCATCATAAAAAACCTCTACTTTGAAATTATTTTTGCTGGCGGCAAGTCCATTTACTTTTACGGTTGGTTTTTTATATTTTGCATTAGAAGAACCATTTGCCTGCGAAGGATTCAAGACAGCAGAAACGCCCGAAACAACCCCCAAAATTATGGTTGCCCACATGAATAATCTGATTGTTTTAATGATTTCGGGACGTGGTTTGGCACGTCCACTTTCTCGGAATAATAGAAAGTAAGTCAAGATAAAAGCAATGGCACTGAGTCCCGTAACTCCATATTTGAGAAACGAACCCAGTTCAGAAATGTTTATTTGTAAAAACATGGTTAGGGTGAAAGTAATTTGAAAATTTGAAAATGAGTCAATCTGAAAATTAGATTGTCTAATATTTTGTAAAATTCCAGATGTAGGGGCGAATAGCATTCGCCCATTTTGTTAATAATTTTATAAGTATTTGAATATGAAATAGTTATAAAAAATTAAAGCCCTGGTGCGGTGATGTCAACCACGGTTTCTGATTTCATTTTCATTCTGACTTTTCCTACTTCGGCATCTATATAGCCAATGAAATTTAAGTCGGAAATATTTTTTACTTTGTCGTAATCTTCTTGTTTTACCGTAAAAAGTAGCTCATAGTCTTCTCCGCCATTCAAAGCTGCCGTCATCGGACTGAAATTGAGTTCGGTAGCTGCCAAAAAAGTTTGGTCATGAATCGGCATTTTATCTTCAAAAATCACAGCTCCAACTCCCGAATCTTTACAAATATGAATCAATTCAGGGGCTAACCCGTCCGAAATATCAATCATTGAAGTAGGCACAACGCCCGCAGCACGCAAGTCATGAATTACGTCCATCCGAGCTTCGGGTCTCAATTGCCGACTCACCACATAATCTTTACCTTCCAATTGTGGTTGCATATCAGGATTTGCCAAGAAAACCGATTTCTCTCTTTCCAGATGCTGTAAACCGATGAAAGCTCCACCCAAATCTCCTGTTGAACAAATAATGTCTCCTTTCTGAGCAGTATTTCGTCTGACAATCTTATCTTTTGAGACACTTCCGATAGCAGTAATCGAAATCACTAAACCTGACCTTGATGCAGAGGTATCTCCACCAACTAAATCAACTTGGTAGTTTTCACAAGCGGCTCTAATTCCTTCATATAAATCATCAATGGCTTCTACCGAAAAACGATTACTGAGGGCAACACTCACTGTAATTTGTTTCGGAATGGCATTCATTGCGGCAATATCCGAGATATTGATTGCCACAGCTTTATAGCCCAAATGTCTGATGGGTGTATATGATAAATCGAAATGTATTCCTTCGAGCAATAAATCAGTTGTTACTACGGTTAGCTCTTGATTTTCTGCTAAAACTGCGGCATCATCACCGATACCCGTCAAAGTTTCGGGATGATATATTTGAACTTTTGAGGCGATTCGATTAATCAATCCGAATTCGCCACCAATTTCTCCAATTTCTGTTCTTTTTTCCATGCGACAAAGGTAAATGATAGTAGCGTACTAACAAAAAAGCCACCCTTTTTGGAGGATGGCTTTTGAAATACTCAGTAGTAATATCTTATGGATTCACCAAATTCAAATCAACGATTTTGTTGGTTGCCTTAATCTGAGGTGCTACAGTTTTTAAATTTACTGCTGTTGAGCTAACCGTTCCAATTACAGAAAATTCAATCTTTCCACCAGAACCAGTCGGAGCCCCATTTGCACCAGATAAACCACTCAAAGTCAATGTTTTATCATCTGATGATAACGCCCATGTTCCAGAGAATGAGTTTCCATCATAGTCTGTCAATGAAGCAGCTGTTGCACCACTCAAATCAAGTTTGAATTGTGAATAGCCTGGTCTTGAGCTTGTCCCTGTCTTTGCATAAACTTGGTCAGCATCCCATTTGACACTACTTGCAGTCCATACTCGTTGTAATTTTTCTTTTACTGAAGGTTCAGGAGTAGATTTGCTACAACTTGACACTACAAGTACAAAAGCCAATAAGATAGGCAAGAAGTTGATTAATTTTTTCATGTGAAAATTTTGTTTAAATAAATCCCTATTGATATACGGAAATAGTTACTTAATAAATTGTGATATAAAAATAGATAAAATAATTTTAATTTGTTACTTCAAAAATAAAGTTTTTCATTTCTGATGAACTTATCAAACGAAATACAACCTTTAAATATTGAGTACTTGATGAATTTTACTCTTTTCTAAAACGATTTTAATGTTAAAAATATATACAAAATCCCAGTTGGCACTCAGAAATGGACAAGACCGTGACGAAATTTGGGTTGCCTTTAAAAACAATATCTACGATGTTACCCAGTCCAGGCTTTGGAAAAATGGCAAACACTATGAACATTGGGCGGGGCAAGACCTCACAGATGAACTGGCGGACGCACCACACACTGAAACTGTTTTTAGTAAATTTACTATTGTTGGTCAGTTGAAAAGTGAGTAATCATTGCCTTTGATAATATAGACGGAGCAAAGGTTTAATGGGTTGCATAAATAATTTAGAAATTTGATAATTTACTATCGGATAGTCATCAGTAAAGATATTAAACTTAATTTAATATTTTGATTATCAGATAGTTATACAAAAAATATTACAAAAATAAAAATTCATGATATTAATTGCTGAATCTGGTTCAACCAAAACTGACTGGAGAATTATCCGTGAAGACGGAACAATCGCTCAAGCTAAAACGGTTGGGTTTAATCCATACTATCAAACTTCGGATGATATTGCAGAGGAATTACGCAAAAATCTATTACCACAAATAACAGGAATTGTTACTGAAGTGTTTTATTATGGAACGGGTATCACTAATGACGAAAAGGCATCTGTGATTACTTCGGCAATTCGCTCGGTATTTACTGATATTCAGACGATTGAGGCTCATTCGGATATGCTTGCGGCTGCCCGTGCCTTGTGTGGTCGTGAGGCTGGCATTGCTTGTATTTTGGGTACGGGGTCAAATTCTTGTTTTTATGATGGGGCTAAAATCGCTTTCCAAGTACCGCCATTGGGTTTTTGGTTAGGCGATGAAGGTTCTGGAGGGAATTTGGGTAAAAATCTGATTTTGAGTTACTTACACAAAGAAATGCCCGAAGATTTAAGAACAAAATTTGAAAAAAGATTCGGAGTAAAAGACCGTCTTGAAATTATTGAAAATGCCTACCAAAAGCCTTTCCCGAATCGGTATTTTGCTTCGTTTTCCAAGTTTTTGTTTGACAATCGGCAACATCCTTTTGCTTATCATTTAGTGAGTAGTGCTTTTGGAATGTTTTTTGAAAAATATATTTTGAAATATCCAGACTTTCAATCTTATAAAATTCACTTTACGGGTTCTGTGGCATTTTATTATTCTGATATTTTGCGGCGTGCCGCTTCCGAAAAAGGTTGTGCGGTGGGTGTAATTATGGAAAGTCCGATTGCAGGGCTAACTTTGTTTCATCAAAAAAGTCTAATTTGAAAATTTGAAGATTAGTCAATTTGAAAATTAATTTCTCTGGCATTTTTTCTTGGGTTTTGAAGATTATCCAATTTGAAAACTGCTTACCAAAATAGTAAAAATAACCTCAATTGTTGCTAAATTTCCAAATTAGCACATTTCCAAATTTTCAATTTGAAATATGACAACTTACGATAAAAATATAGGTACAAAGCAAAAGGCATTGCGTATCAATTTGGATAAAAAGATTTATGGCTCTTTTGCCGAAATCGGTGCGGGGCAAGACGTAGCTGCTAATTTTTTCAAGGCGGGTGGGGCTTCTGGTACAATTGCCAAAACGATTTCTGCCTACGATATGGCATTTTCTGATGCTATTTATGGCGAAGAAGAATCTGGGCGTTATGTAGTGGAGGCTCGTCTGATAAAAATGCTGAATCGTGAGTATAAGTTACTGAATGTCAGGCTACAGGACCTTGCAGCAGAGCGAACTTTCTTTGCTTTTGCCGATACAGTTTCTGCCCTCAATTACCAAAAAACCAATGACCCACACGGTTGGATTGGTCTGCGTTTTCAGCTTCGCCCCAACGCTGAACCCAACAATGTTACGATTCACGTAAAAATGAAGGATACCGATAATGTTCTTCAACAGCAAGCCCTCGGAATCATTGGGGTAAACCTGATGTACGGGTGTTTTTATTACTACGAACAACCCGAAATTATCTTGCAGTCTTTGATGGACGACCTTTCGACTGACCGTATCGAAATTGATATGATTCGTTTTGAAGGTCCTGATTTTGAGGACGTTGACAATCGCTTGATGTCTTTGCATTTGGTAAAAAATGGATTTACAAATGCCGCACTTTTTGGTCCAGACGGTAATGTGATGCAACCTTCTGAGGCATTTTACAAAAAACATATTGTGGCAGTTCGGGGGCGTTTCCGTCCTGCGACTAATGTATTTTTGGATATGTTGAAAAAAGGAGTGAAACAGTTTGAAAATGAAAACGATGTTGATGATGATAAAGTGGTCGTTCTGAGTGAGTTAACACTAAGAAACCTACAAGGTGGCAATGAGGAAATCAACGAAAAAGATTTCCTTGACCGTGTTGATATTTTGTGTTCGGTCGGGCAGACGGTGATGATTTCAAATTTTCATGAATATTACAGACTCATTTCATACCTTGCTACTTTCACGAAACTACGCATGGCTTTGATTTTGGGTATTCCAAATTTGGAATATATTTTTGAAGAAAAACATTACACAAGCCTTCCTGGAGGCATATTGGCAGCATTTTCTAATCTTTTTGGAGCAAAAATAAAATTGTACTTGCACCCCATGCAAGACGAAACAGGAAAAATTATTACCAGTAAGGAGTTCACGCCACCTGCCCATTTGAAAGGTCTATTTCAGTATCTGTTGGATAATGATAAATTTGAGGACATCAAAAATTATGATAAATCTTTACTGAAAATTCATACTGATAGTGTCTTGAAAATGATTCAGAATGGAGAGTCAGGCTGGGAAGAATTTGTGCCTGCTTCGGTAGCAACTTTGATTAAAGAAAATTGCCTTTTTGGCTACCCGTGTGAAATTACTGGGGTGTAAATAGTAGCCAAGTTGATACCGATATTGACAAAATATTGGTAGAAAATTTATCCCGTAGGGATTCAATATTGGTAGAAAAAATATAGTACATTTTGCTTTCATGCCGTAGGTATGAAACTGTACCATACCTACGGCATGAAAAATCAACCGTTCCCAATTTTCTACCAATATATAATCCCGATGGGATTTTGTGCTTTTTAAAAAACATTTAACTTTTGAAAGAGTAATTGGCTTTCTATAAAAGTGTAAATCTAAATTATTGATTGTTAGAAGGTTATGCCAATTGAAAAATATTTTGCTGTGATGTTAGCAACTGCCATAAAGTTCATCGGTGGACCACTTGCGGGTTTCACTTTGGGGCTTACTTGGTTAGAAACAACATTCTTTACCATCTTGGGCATGATGCTGACAGTTTTGTTGGTTATTGGCTTGGGAGAAACGATAAAAAATATTTTCAAAAGATTCCAGAAGACTCCTGCCAAACGTTTCAATTTCAGAACTCGACTGGCAGTTCGCCTCTGGGATAAAGCTGGTATGACTGGTATCGGCTGTTTTACGCCCATCTTATTTACTCCCATCGGCGGAACTATTTTAGCATTGTCCCTAAAAGTTCCAATTCATAGAATCCTGCCCTCAATGCTTCTATGGGCAGTTATTTGGGGTTTTGCCCTTACATGGACGGTCTATCATATCGTCAGTATCAAAGATTTTTTGATGAGTGTTTACGGAAGCTGGTAAGTCTTGTGTGGTGTATTAAGTCCTAAGTACTATGTATCAAGTATTTCCTACAAAGTCAAATTTAACAATTCCTTAACATTGGGGTCATTAAGTATTTCTACCTTTGTGGCGAAATTACCAATATGAAACAATCTTAATAATTAGAAATTGCTGCTATTTAGAAATTTTGAGTAAACTTTTGATTTTTAAATTCCATCACTTTCCAAATCACTAAAACAATGTTCGGATTAGAACCAATTCTTTTTTTCCTATTATTCCTTTGCCTTTTCTTGGCGTGTGCATTCGAGTTCGTAAACGGTTTCCACGATACCGCCAACGCAGTAGCCACAGTTATCTACACAAACTCCCTGAAACCAACACAAGCAGTAGTTTGGTCTGGTATGATTAACTTCTTAGGCTTATTGACAGGTGGTGTAGGTGTTACGATGTCGATTATCGGATTACTTCCAACAGATTTATTGATTGACCCGAATGTTTATCATTCAATGGCAATGGCGATGTCAATGCTTTTGGCAGCGATTATCTGGAATGTCGGTACTTGGTACTTTGGTATTCCTTCATCTTCTTCGCATACTTTGATTGGTTCAATCATCGGAGTAGGCTTGGGTTATGCCATGATTCAGAAAGGGGACAAAAAGTTTGATACCGTTAACTGGGACAAAGCTATCGAGATATTTCAATTTTTATTGATTGCTCCGATGGTAGGTTTTGGTTTAGCAATAATCTTAATGTTTATCTTGAAAAAGGTATTGAAAGTAGATGGTATCTTCAAAGAACCAAAAGGCGACCAAGCTCCACCAACATGGATTCGTGGCGTACTGATTGCTACTTGTACCATGGTAAGTTTCATGCACGGACGTAACGACGGACAGAAAGGTATCGGTTTAGTAATGATGATTTTGATTGCTTTCTTGCCTGGAAGATTTGCCGTAAATCCTGATGTTGACCCGTTCACTTTGAACGAGACAATCACAAAGGCACAAGTTTTAGTAACTAAAATTGATACTGTGGCACTTTCTGCTAAAGAGAAAGAAAGTTATTATAAAGTATCTAAGTCTTTGACAAGTTTACATAAAATCATGGTGGATTCTACCATTGACCATAAAGCAGTTGATAGAGATACAAAATTAGAGATTCGTAAAGATGTTTTAACAATTACGAAACACGTAAAAAAATTAGTTGAAAGTGAGTCTGTAAGCCTTACAGGTACAGAGAAAAAAGAGTTAAAAACTTTATCAGAAGGTAAGAAAGCTCCTTTTTTTACATTCCATAATGCCAATGGAGGTTTGTCTTCGATGACAGATTTTGCTCCTGATTGGGTGATTTGGATGATTGCTATTTCATTAGGCTTAGGTACAATGATTGGTTGGAAAAGAATTGTTGTGACGATTGGAGAGAAAATCGGAAAGCAACATCTTTCTTATGCACAAGGAGCAATTGCTGAATTAACAGCTTCAATCACAATTGGTATTTCAACTGCTGTGAAGTTCCCAGTTTCTACAACGCACATCCTTTCATCGGGTATTGCAGGAACAATGGTTGCCTCGAAAGGTATCAAAAACCTACAAGGTGGCACTGTTAAAAATATCGCTTTGGCTTGGGTGCTTACCTTGCCAGTTTCAATTCTTTTGTCTGCTACAATTTTCGTAATCCTTCGTTGGATTACTGGATAATACATATATTTTGAATTGTTGAATTGTTGAATTGTCGAGAAACCCTCGACAATTCAACAATTCAAATTTCAACAATTAGAGTACCAACTACCAATATAGAAAAATCACAATATTTCATGAAACCGTTCAAGGGATTTTTATGTCTGATAACCACCTGTGTTATTAGCCTGACTGCTTTTAGCCAAAATACTGTTGTTGAACAAAAAATTGTTGTTGAACAAAAAAAGGAAGAGAAAAAAGAAGTTCATACTCCCAAGAAATGGTATGATAAAATATCACTTCGTGGCTATGCCCAATTACGCTATAATCGTTTATTAGAAACTAATGAAAAGTTGAAATGCGAGCAATGTGATAGGTCATGGGGCGAAAATGGAGGGTTTTTCATCCGTCGTGGGCGTTTAATCTTTTCTGGAGATGTATCCGACCGTCTTTACATTTATATTCAGCCAGATATTGCTTCTAACGTTAGCAACTCATTTCAGAACAGTTTTCAAATTCGTGATGCCTATTTTGATTTAGCACTTGATACCAAAAAAGAATTTCGTCTTCGTTTCGGACAAAGTAAAATTCCTTATGGTTTCGAGAATATGCAGTCTTCTCAGAATCGTCTTGCCCTTGACCGTGCCGATGCCACCAATAGTCCAGTAGCCAATGAGCGTGACTTGGGTGTATTCTTTTATTATGCTTCAGCAGAAATCCGTGAACGTTTTTCTTTTTTAGTAAAATCAGGATTGAAAGGGAGTGGCGATTATGGTGTTTTTGCATTTGGATTATACAATGGACAAAACGCTAATAAAGCAGAACAGAATAATAGCCCACACGTCGTTTCAAGAATAACTTATCCGTTTAAATTGAAATCTGGACAAATCATTGAAGCTGCGGTTCAGGCATATACAGGCAAGTTTGTCATTGAAAAAACTGCAACAAAAAATAAAGCAGTTGAAACCGAATTCATTGACAGAAGAGTGGCTGGGACACTGGTAATTTACCCACAACCTTTTGGTTTTCAGGCAGAATACAATGTTGGAGAAGGTCCAGAGTTTAATCCTTCTACTATGAAAACAGAAGTAAAAGATTTGAATGGTGGATATGCACAAGTGATGTACCGCCAAAAAGTAGGAGAAAACCATATTACCCCATTCGTGAAATACCAATACTATCAGGGTGGCAAAAAACACGAAATTGATGCCCGTAGGTACATCGTTAAAGATTTAGAAATTGGAGCAGAATGGCAATTAAAAGACTATTTTGAGTTGACAACTATTTATACAATTTCAGATAGAACCTACGAAGACGCCGCCTTGCCAATCAATAACCAAATAGGGAACTTACTACGTTTACAGGCTCAGTTTAATTTTTAAATTTTTAAGTAAATGTTTCAAAATCCCTACAAAGCTATCGTAGCTTTGTAGGGATTTTTAGCTTTAAAACCATCTAATAAATGTCAAAGAAAATCCTAATCGCCTTGTTAATTCTATTTTCAGAAAATCAGGCTTTTACTCAATCTCCTCGTGAATACGTTCACAATAATGTTTTTTGGTCAATGAGTTTTTTCAATGGTAAACTATCTAAAAATGGAAAGTTCAACTATGAAATTGAATATCAATATCGTAGAATTTCAGACCCTGATATTCAAGCAGTTAATAGAAATGGAAGCCCATTTGCTCATTTACAAACTCAATTTATTCGCCCTTGGTTATATTACCAGCTAAACCCAAATGTTCGTTTTTCTTTATCTCCAATATCATGGTTTGGGGCTTGGAATTATACCAATGGAAACTTGGCAAATTTTATCCCTGAATATCGAATTACACCTCAGGTCACAGTCTCACAGGCTATCGGAAGAGTTTTGTTTCAGCATCGTTTTAGGTACGAATTTCGCTTTTTGGGGAAACCTTTCACAGACAAGGAGCAAGTAAATTATTTAACAGGCGGTGGCGGTTATGAAGGTTTCTCTGACAATACAAAAGGGCGTGTAAGGTATCTATTGAGGGCTAATATTTTATTGAATTCTGAAAAAATGCAGGCTAAAACACTCTATTCAGCCAATTGGGATGAAGTTTTTATAAGTACTGGCGAAAAAGTTGGGAATGCAAACCTACTTGACCAGAATCGTATTTTTATTGGATTAGGCTATAAATTTGATACTCATTTTAGGGTAGAAACTGGATATTTGAACCAGACTATTTTTAAATTTAATAATGCTACTAAAAATAACGTAGATTCTAACTCTGGTCTTTTAGTAGCATTATTTATTGATGATTTTGGCGGAATGTTGAAAGGGAAATGAGTAACTATTGCTACCTCGTCAACCGATAAATTAATAACGCCACTCGCTGAATATGTTTTGGAAATTCTTTGATTTGCATAGTCTCGTTAGGTGCATGAGCCCCTCTGCCCGATGCTCCAAGTCCATCTAAACAAGCTAAATATTTGGCGATGTAGGAAATGTCACCCGCACCCCTCGAACCTGGGTCACCTGCTTTTACTTCACCAAAACCCAAATCTAAACTCACCTGATTGAGTGCAGCTAACACTTTTTCGTTTTCTGGTGTAGGTTCCATCGACGGAATCCCATCTTGAAAAGTAATCTCAGCCTTCGTTTTATTGAGATTTTGAGCTACTATTTCCTTCATTTTACTACGAGCGTTTTCTTTCTGCGTTTCTGTTAGAAAACGTAAATCTCCAGTTACAGTCACTCTCGGCGAAATGATATTGTCCTTACCAATAGCCTCTTTATTGTCATTAATTTCTGAACCACCCACGATTAAACCTGGGTTAAAAGTCAGGTATTTTTCTTGGCTAAGTTGTGTTCTGAAATCATTGAGAATACGGGCTGCTTCATAAATTGCTCCATAACCCGCTTGCTGACTAAAAATGGTTGAGGAATGCCCCATGATGCCCTTTACATTCAACTTCCAACCACTCGACCCACGCCTTGCCGTTGCCACGGTATTTAGTCCGATGGCGGTTTCAAAACCTAAAGCAATTTCACAGGTTTTGGCTCTTTCTATAAAATCTTTTCGGCTAATACTGGTTGGTTTGCCTGCACTTTCTTCATCACCCGTGAAATAAGCAGTTAGGTTGGTATTTTCTAATAAGCCATTGTCTTTCAGAGCTTTAAGGGCTGCCAAAAGTACAACGTCTCCGCCTTTCATGTCATTTACACCTTGCCCAGTTACGGTAGAATCATTCACATAACTGTACGGAGCGAATGCCATGGCTTTCTCGAAAACTGTATCTAAATGACCAATCAAAAAGAGTTTTTTGCCTTGTTTTCCTTTGCGTTCTGCCACTAAATGCCCTGCCCGATTAAGTGAATCAGGCAAAGAAATCCATTGGGTCTGAAAGCCCAAATCATCGAACTCTTTTCTGAAAATCGCCCCGACTTCTCGGACACCTTCTTTGTTTAAAGTCCCACTATTGATATTGACAACTTTTTTGAGAAGTGCCTCACTCTGAGGGAGTTGAGAATTGATTTTGTTGATAATTTCCAGTTCAATAACGCTCAGTTTTTGGGCAAAACTTCCTGAGATTGAAAGCGAAAATATGAGGGTAATGAGTATGGTTTTTTTCATGGGAAAGATTTTTTAATGATACTATATTTCTTCAACAGTGGACAAACAAATTAGTTCTGTGGCAATACTTACGAGCAATAAAATTCCAATCCAACGATTACGATTAAAAACTAAAGTATCCACACTTAAAATTAGTTGTATCGGGATAGTATATATAGAGCCAAAAAAGCATAGTATTGATAAATGCTCAAACCATTCAGGCAAACTTCTTATCCCTAAATGAAAAAGTAAGAAATTGATAACACCAATTGCCGTAAATGTCATAAGCGTAATGGCAATTCCTTTGACATATTTGTTCATTTTTGTACCTGCATTGTTTTTCCTGCAATTTATAAAAGTGAGCCATTATATGCTAACAATGAACAGATGTAGGCTTTACAAATGTTCCTAAATGGTCTTCCAGTTTTTTACGAATATAGCTCAATAGTTTTCAGTCCTAAAGTTGAGGCACAAAAAAAGCCCCCAAATTGGGAGCTTTCTATTTTTGGAGGTCTCGAGCGGATTCGAACCGCTGTGGAAGCTTTTGCAGAGCTCTGCCTAACCTCTCGGCCACAAGACCATTTATTTAATGGACTGCAAAATTAGAACAAAAATCTCTAATTCAAAATTTTGCCAAGACTTATCTGTAAAATTTAAACTAAAATCAAAAAAAAACCCCTAAATATCAGGGGCTTTCTTAACTTATATCAAACCTAAACTACAAATTCATGAGGGATTCTCTTCGTCTCATTTTTCCTGCTGGAATACCAAACATCATTTTGAAACGACGACAGAAATATGCCGTATCCTTATAACCAACTTCTGCACCAATGGCACGTATAGAACGTTTTGAGGTTCTCAAAAGCCCTACTGCTGCCTCCATACGCTGGTATTCGATATAATCTTGTGGGTTTATACCTGTCAACATTTTGAAATATTGTCCAACATAATCCTCCGAAACATTCGCTACGTTTGCCAATACTTTGTTTGATAAATCGCCACCGATATTGTCTTTGATGTAAGCAAAAATATCAATTAATCTTGGGTCTTTGAAATACGTACTGTTGGTAGCTAATTGCTCGACAAACAAACGGTGCTTGATGATATGGCGAATGATTTCGATAACGATTTCTTCTGTCTTGATTTTGATGACACGCCCTTTTCCGAGAACGTCGTTCATATCTTCCAACAAAATTTCGTACAGGATTTGCCCTAATCGATCATTTTTCTTAATCAAAAATGGAGGAATATCTAATGAAGTAAAGAAATTTACTGAATCAAAAACCTTTGCCTCGAACGCCACCAGACCAAAGGAGTTTTCCATCGAACCAATTTTTGCTGGTTCAAGGTTTGGTTCAAAATACAACTCACGGTGAGTCATAAATTCTTCATTAGTGATTGCCTTGGGTCTGTCTGCATTTCCGTAAGTCACTGAAAGCATTTTTCCCCCAGGTATAAAAAGCATATCGCCACTTTCTGCGTGGATAGCTTCTTCCCCGAATGATACCTCTCCGTTGTACAAAATCAAGAGTGTATTTTCTACATCGTAGAAATTCTTGATACGAATTGGTTGTAATATTCTAATGTTCCGTGCCTTGATAAACTTCACACCAAGGGACTCAATTATTTTGTTATAATCTTCCATAATTCAGAAAATTGACTCTAATTTAAAAACAGTTTGTAGGAAAATTTGTACAAAACTAATAAAACCCTGTAAATTTCCAAAATATAAATAAAAAAAGTGCAAATCTATAAAAACATAGACCTGCACTTTTTTAAGGGATTTTTTATTGTAATATACTAAGAAACGGGTTTTTAGTATGTATGAAAACTTGAAATAAATTTTTGAATATTTCGAGGAAATTGTATTTTCTTGTTTTAAACTTTTTAGAAATTAGAATTTGGAGTCAAAATACGTTCTTCAAAATCTCTAAATATCACTTTTCCATCAATACCGATTTCTGTTTTCTTGAAAATGATTTTGAGATTCTTATAACTATTTGGATATTAGGAATTCAAACAATATGAGCAATCATTATTTCAAAATCTCCCGAGCAATTACCATTTTCTGAATTTCGGAAGTTCCTTCATAAATCTGGGTAATTTTTGCGTCTCGCATTAATCGCTCTACATGAAATTCTTTTACAAAACCATATCCGCCATGTATCTGTACGGCTTCTATAGTGGTGTCCATGGCTACTTGTGAACAAAATAACTTTGCCATTGCTGCTGACTGTACATAGTTGCGATGTGCGTCTTTGTCGAGGGCGGCTTTGAAACATAGCAAACGGGCGGCTTCGATACTGGTTGCCATGTCTGCTAATTTGAACTGAATAGCTTGATGTTCTGAAATCACTTTTCCAAAAGATTTTCTTTCTTTTGAATATTTGAGGGCTAATTCATAAGCCCCAGAAGCAATTCCTAATGCCTGTGCAGCAATTCCGATACGCCCGCCGTTAAGGGTTGACATGGCGAATTTGAAGCCAAAACCATCTTCTCCGATACGATTTTCTTTTGGTACTTTTACATCCGTGAACATCAAAGAATGTGTGTCTGAGCCACGTATGCCTAATTTTTGTTCTTTTTTTCCTATTTGAAAACCTTCCATTCCACGCTCTACGATAAGGCAATTTATACCTCTATGACCTTTTTCTCGGTGTGTTTGTGCCATCACTAAATAAACGCCTGCTCGTCCGCCATTGGTAATCCAGTTTTTTGTTCCATTCAACAAATAATAGTCTCCCATGTCTTCGGCAGTAGTTTGTTGGGAAGTAGCATCAGAACCTGCTTCGGGTTCAGACAGGGCAAATGCACCTATTATTTCACCAGTTGCCAATTTGGTAAGGTACTTTTGTTTCTGTTCTTCAGTGCCAAATTCTTCTAAACCCCAACATACCAATGAGTTATTAACCGACACCATAACAGATGCCGATGCGTCTATTTTAGAAAGTTCTTCCATCGCAAGTATATATGAAACCGTGTCCATTCCCCCGCCTCCGTATTCAGGAGAAACCATCATTCCGAGGAAACCTTGTTGTCCCATTTTTCGGACAAGTTCTTCTGGAAAATGTTCTTTGTCGTCACGTTCTATTACGCCTGGCAATAATTCTGTTTGGGCAAAATCTCTCGCAGCTTCTTGCACTGCCAAGTGTTCTTCGGTCAATTGGAAATTCAATCCTTCTAATGTTGCTGTATCCATAGTTTTGTTTGTACAGATTTGTTGATAAGATTCTTTTTTCAAAGATACAAAATAGTATGCTTGCATAACAAATGTAAATATGGAAAAGTTATTGTAGATTTTTTAGATATTTCTCTCATAGATTTACTGGGATTCTCTTATTTTTGCACTTTAATTAGAACTCAGAATTAATTAAAATATTGATAATCATTAAATTTGGGTAACTTTGTTGGCTTTTTACGTCACAATAAGTACACAACATAATATTTTCCAAAAAGACAAAATGGGATTATTCAGTTTCCTAACTTCAGACATTGCGATTGACCTTGGCACTGCCAATACGTTGATTATTCATAAAGATAGAATTGTGGTTGATGAACCATCTATTATTGCACTTGATAAAGCCACCAATAAAGTGTTGGCAATAGGCAACAAGGCAATGCAGATGCACGAAAAAACTAATGACAATATCAAGACGATTCGTCCCCTAAAAGATGGTGTAATTGCAGACTTTACAGCAGCCGAGTTGATGATTAGAGGTATGATAAAAATGATTGACACTGGCAGTCGTTTGTTTACACCTTCTCATAGAATGGTAATTTGTATTCCTTCGGGAATTACGGAGGTTGAAAAACGTGCCGTAAAAGATTCAGCAGAACACGCAGGTGCGAAAGAAGTTTACATGGTTCACGAGCCTATCGCTGCGGCAATTGGTATCGGTATTGATATTGAGCAACCCAATGGTTCAATGATTGTAGATATTGGTGGTGGTACTACCGAAATCGCTGTTATTGCACTTTCAGGAATTGTTTGCGAGGCTTCTGTCCGTATTGCTGGCGATGTTTTCACTCGTGATATTGTTGACTATATGCGTCGTGAGCATAACCTTTTAATTGGAGAGCGTTCGGCAGAATTGATTAAAATCGAAGTTGGTTCAGCTTTACCAGAATTAGAGAATCCGCCAGCAGATTATGAAATCCGTGGTCGTGATTTGATGACTGGTATTCCAAAAGAAATAAAAGTTACATATTCTGAAATTGCTTATGCCTTAGATAAGTCTATTTCTAAAATTGAAGAAGCCGTAATGAAAGCATTGGAGGTTTCGCCACCAGAACTTTCAGCAGATATTTATCATAATGGTATTCACTTGACAGGTGGAGGTGCTTTGTTGCATGGTTTGGACAAACGTTTAGCCAATAAAACAAAATTACCGATTCATATTGCCGATGATCCACTTCGTGCTGTTGTGCGTGGTACTGGTGAGGTATTGAAACATCTTGATCATTACAAGCCAATTTTGATTTCTTAAAAATATTGAGAAAAAGAGTGATTGAACGAATGAGTGAATTCTCCATTCTATCAATCACTCTTTTTTTGATATTCACCACAAATTACCCCAATTCTTGCTTATAAAATCTCTTCATTAAAAAATGAATCAACTTTTCGAGTTCATATCCCGTCAACGAGCGTTTATTGTGTTCGTACTTTTGGAGGTACTGAGCTTGTGGTTATTTTATTCCTACAATAATTACCAAAATGCCATTCTGCTAAATACTACAAATACATACGTGGCAAAGTCTTTGGAAGTCTCGAATTCAATTAAGGAATATTCTAATTTAAAGAATGTCAATGAAGAATTGGCTGTCGAGAATAATCGCCTTCATGAATTAGTGGCGAGATTACAGTCAGAGCAAATCGTGAAAACTAATTTTAATTACAAAGCAGACTCTGCTGTTGCAGCACGTTTCAAGACAGTTGTAGCAAAAGTAGTAACCGCAACGACTTCACAATTCAATAATTACATCACGATTGACAAAGGTTCAGCAGAAGGACTTGCCCCAGGAATGGGTGTAATTTCGGCAACGGGGGTTGTTGGAAAAATCAAATCTTGTTCAGAACACTATTCAACAGTTATCTCAATACTACATTCAGAATATACCGTTTCTGCAAAAATCAAAAGAAATAATGAAATTGGTTCGGTGAAATGGAATGGGAAAAGTGCAGAAATTATTCAATTACAAGAAGTCCCTCGGACAAAATCTGTACTCAAAAAAGACACCATTGTAACGTCTGATTACAACTATGTATTTCCCCCCAATATCGTGATTGGCTACGTGCAGAGAGTAGGAGTGAGGCAAGACCAATTTTATGATATTCAACTGGCTTTAGCAACCAATTTTCATACATTGTCTTATGTGTATGTAATCAATAACACTTTAGAAAAAGAACAACGTAAATTAGAAGGCAACGACGAGGCAACAAAGAAAAATGACCCAAAGTAAACTCATCTCGCAAATACTCTTTTTTGGCTTTTACTTATTGCTACAAATTTTTTTCGTAAGGCAATTAGTACTATTTAATTATGCCTTTTGTTTTGTCTATATCGCTACAATTGTTTTGCTTGATTTCGACACAAGCCCAACAGCCCTTGTTTTGATTGCCTTTTTCTCAGGACTTTTCATTGACGTTTTTTATAATACACTCGGAATGCACGCTGCATCCAATGTATTCATTGCCTTTCTGAGACCTACTATTTTGACATTACTTACCCCCCGACGAGGTTACGACGAACGGATGACGCTTTCTTTGAGTTCAATGGGGTTTCAATGGATTGTTATTTATTTGGGAACGATGGCGTTTATTCACCATTTTGTTTTGTTCATGATGGAAGCATCAGATTTGGGGCTTTTTCTTCAAGTTTTGGTTAAAACAATTTGCACTACCATTCTCACGACTTTTGTCGTGATACTTTTACAATTTTTTAGGAAATAGATTTTCTAAAGTATATCAAAAAAATAGCCATAAATATCTAACAGTTAGATACTTATGGCTATTTTTTTGAGGCATCAATTACCTAAACCGTCACAATTTGACTTGCATCAAACAACGTTTTTGTAGTAATTTCTGAGAGAGATTCTTCTGGTTTTTCAGTAATATGAATTGTTCGGATACCTGCTTTTCTTCCTGCTTTTATGTCTCTGTGGGCATCCCCAATCATCCAAGAAGTTTTAGGGTCAATCTTGTACTTTGCCATCGCTTTTTCAATCATTAGCGAGTCGGGTTTCCGAGTCAACGAAGCAGAATTGAATTTTTCATGGTGCGGACTAAAATAAATGTCATCTAATAAATTTCCACATTGTTCTTGGAAATAATTATGACAATTCCAGACATCTTCACGAGTATAAATTCCCTTTGCAATTCCAGATTGATTTGTGATTACAATTAACAAATAACCCGCCGCCTTCATTTTTCGCAAAGCATCAATTGTACCTTCTGGGATAATAAAATCCTCTACCCGATAGACATAATCGACTCTATCCACATTCAAGACTCCGTCTCTGTCTAAAAAAATACACTTATTTTGCATGGCTCAGAAATAAAATATAAACTAAACATTATTTTTTTGTACAAATTTAATAATTTTTACTTTTCTACAAAAGGATTATCATACACATTTGTAATAATTATCAAATTTCTGACCATTTTTTATCAAATATACAGGCAATTACCCTACAAACCCCTCTAACTTTTCACCCAATTCTCCACCATTTTAACCCCAAATTGTGTCAAATATGCTTCTGGGTGAAACTGCACACCACGCACGTCGTAACGAGTATGTGCTTCTGCCATGACGAAGTTTTTTTCGTCAATAGCTGTAACCTTCAAATCTGCGGGCATGGTTTCTGGAACGACTGTCCATGAGTGATAACGGCACACGTCCACCTCTTTTGGTACACCCTGAAACAAAATTTCGGAAGGTTCGGTGATAATACATTTGGTTGTTACGCCATGCAGTACATCGCCCATGTTGTGTAATTTTGCTCCGAAGGCTTCCCCGATAGCCTGATGCCCCAGACATACTCCAAAAATGGGTTTTGTGGGGGCATATTCACGGATAACATCCAGCATAATACCTGCCTCTTCTGGTATGCCTGGACCTGGAGAAAGTAAGATTTTATCATATTTTTTGATGTCCTCCAACGCAATTTTATCATTGCGAAAAACATCAACATCATTGCCTAAATCTTTGAGGATATATACCAAATTATAGACAAAAGAATCGTAATTATCTAAGACTAATATTTTCATTTTTTATTGGTTTTATTGTTGCCATGAAGGCACAAAGTCTCTAAGATTTTAAAATTTATAGAATCGAAAATTTTGTGTCTTCGTGTCCTTGCGGTAAATTAATTTCTATATCTCCACTGCCATTTCCAAAGCCTTTCGTAAAGCTCCTAATTTCAATTTTATCTCGCTCATTTCTGTTTCTACGACGGATTTTGCTACTACGCCCATACCTGCTTGATAGAAAAGAGTATTTTTTTTGCTCATAAAAGTACGAATGGCAATGGCATGATTGAAATTTCCAACAAAATCCATGTAACCGATTGCACCGCCATAAATATGACGATTTACATTTTCTAAGCGATTAATAATACTCATGGCATTATGCTTGGGCGAACCCGAAAGTGTACCCGCAGGGAAAGTATCCGCCACTAACTGAAGCGGATTTGTACCAGCCGTCATTTGTCCAGTTACTTTTGAAACCAAGTGAATCACGTGCGAATAAAATTGTACTTCCTTGAAAGTCTCCACTTTCACCACATCAGAACTTCTTGATAAATCGTTTCTTGCTAAGTCAACTAACATTACGTGTTCGGCAGATTCTTTGGGGTCGGCTAATAATTCACGTGCTAATTCGGCATCTTTTTCGTCATCTCCTGTTCGTCTGAATGTTCCAGCAATTGGGTGAATTTCAGCTAAATTACCCTTAATTCCTATCTGTTTTTCGGGAGAAGCCCCGAAGATATGATAGTTTTCGTAATCAAAATAAAACATATAAGGTGACGGATTTACGGAACGTAAGGCTCTGTAAATCTGAAAATCATCTCCCTCAAATGTTCTACTGAAACGACGTGACGGCACTATTTGGAAGACATCACCCCGCAAACAGTGCTTGATACACTCGTTGATAATGACCCTCATTTCATCATCAGTATAATTGGTAATTTCTTCGCTGGTGAGTTTGAAAGGACGAGTTGAATAGTGGGGGAGGTTCATCAGAAAATCTAACTTTTCAAAAGGATTTTCCGCTACTTTATCTTCATCATATTGATGCTCATAAATCGACATTTCATCTTTGAAATGATTGATCGCAATCACATAGCGATAGACATAATAGACAATAGAGGGGATTTCGGTATTGCTGTTTTTATCTTGAATTTCGATGTCCTCAAAATACTCAACGGCATCATAGCAAATATGCCCGAACATTCCGTTTGCCATTGGGGCATCGGTAGTTTCACGGTTCCACTCGAATCGTTTAGCAAAATTCATCAACGCCTGAACTGCATCTTTCCGTTTTTCTAAAGGGAAAACCTCCTTAGTTCCGTCAGGAAAAGTCTGCGTAACAATGTCGTTATTGATGATGATACTTGCCACAGGGTCACAGGCAATGTGCGAATAACCATGTTCTTTACCATGATAATCAGCACTTTCCAGCATGACAGTATTTTTGAACTGACTCCTGAGTTTAAGAAAAATACCTACGGGCGTGACGGTGTCCGCTAATCGTTTTTTCGAGGTTGTTGTTACTTTGAAGTTCATGTTTTTCAATGAGTGAGTTTTGATTAATAGAATGAGTGAATGTTTAAGCTCGTCAATGATAGCTGATATTCAATCATTCTATCAATCACTCATTCAATCATTGGACAAAAGAAAAAGGCTTACTGCGTTGAACAGTAAGCCTTTTCGAGATAAAATATTTTTATCGAAAATACAAAACAGGACTGTTCAACCGACGTTTGTCAATTGCCACCACCATGCTGTATTTTTGAAATTTGTTGTCATTTTTTCGTTTTGATGTTGCAAACTTAGTATTTTAAATTTAAAATCAAAAAATATTTGATAAAATTAATATTTTGACTTTCCTGCAATCTCTTTCACAAAAGCTAAAGGAACGCCTGCAATATCTGAGATTTGCTCAAAGGTTTTTTCTCCTTCTGCAATAAGGTATTTAACAAATGGTATTTTGCCTTGGTGAAGACCTTCATCTTTTCCTTTGATATAAAGCACATCGGTCTTTTCGTCAATATATTTTGAAATACTGTCCATAGATTCTAAAATTTTTAATCAAAGTATTCAATTTTTCTTTCAAGAATAGTTCTAAGTTTTCCATTTGGCAAATAAGTTGTACGCTTTATCCAGTTGTTTTTTTTGTCATAAACATATTTAGCATTGAAGGTATTATTCTGATTTGAAATTTGGCTAATTACATTACCATTTTGATCAAATATTCTTTCATACTCATTCATAAATTTCTGTTTTATAAGTTTTCCATTACCATCATAAAAGTATGTTTTGCGTACTTCAAGATTAGTACAATCATCTTTTTTACAACTCCCTTCTTCTATTATGTTTCCCAAAGTGTCATATTTGTGAACATATTTATTAACTATCTCATTTTCCAAGGTATAAAATGTACTAGATAATGGTTTCCCATTTGAATAGGTACAGATTTGATAATATCCGTCTGGCTTGTAAGAAGAAGGAACTACTCGCTCGTAGCTATAATATTTATCATAATCGTTGCTCAATTCAACATATTTATATAGAGCTTCTCTTATCCGTTCCCCAATAGCTTCATCTTTAAACCTTAACAATCTACCTTGTTTGTTAAAAAAATAAGATAAAATATATGGTTCATCAACTGCACTATCATAATTAATTTCTTTAATAATATTGTTCATTTTATCATACTCATATACTTTTCTGATTAGTAATTTTTCACTTTCTGAGTAATTTTTTTCTTCAATTACATTCCCCTTTTTATTGAAAATATAATCATCTTTGGTGTCAAGCCACCCAAGTGAATAGTCAGGAATAAATTTTTGATATTTAATACAAATAATTGATTTTATATTCCCTTTTACGTTCAGGGTTTTGCAATTCTTCTGATATTTATCATTAACTTTCTCCGCTTCCGCTTCTTGGTTGTATTCAGAATTTGAACAAGAAAAAAATAAAAAAAGACAGCTAATTTTCAGAATTGTTTTTATCATTTCGTTGAGATTTGAAATTTATATTTCCCTTTGTATTTTTAGTTTATAGAAGCCTTTATTTTAAATCTCTACCTCGGTACTTCGATTTTTTGTAAAATCTGAGCAATTACATCATCGGCAGATGCTCCTTCCATTTCTTTTTCTGGAGTCAATATAATTCTGTGACGCAATACTGATGGAGCTAATTCTTGAATGTCTTCTGGTGTTACAAAATCTCTTCCACGGATAGCAGCGAGTGCTTTCGAGGCACTTAACAATGCCACTGATGCTCTCGGAGAAGCCCCCAAATACAAAAATTTAGAGTTACGAGTTTCATTGATAATCTTGGCAATGTATTCCAGAATTTTTTCTTCTACCAAAACCTGACGCACTTTTGCCCGTAAAGAAGCTACTAATTCTGCCGTCAGGACTGGTTTTACTAAACTTACAGGATTGATACTCTGTGGGTTTTGTCCACGTACATGATGTCCCTGCAAGATGCTCAGTTCCTCTGCAAGTGTTGGGTATTTAATGACAATTTTAAACAAAAAACGGTCTAACTGAGCTTCTGGCAAACGATACGTTCCTTCTTGTTCAATGGGATTTTGGGTTGCCAAAACAATAAAAGGATAGCTCATTTGGTAGGTTGTGCCGCCGTTTGTAATCTGACGTTCTTCCATTACTTCAAACAAAGCCGCCTGAGTTTTAGCTGGAGAACGGTTAATTTCATCAATCAAAATGATGTTTGAAAAAATCGGACCTTTTCTGAAATCAAATTCTGAGGTTTTCAGATTATAAACAGAAGTCCCCAAGACATCAGAGGGCATCATGTCTGGCGTGAACTGAATTCGGCTAAAATCAACCGAAACGGTTTTGGCTAACAATTTGGCTGTCAGAGTTTTAGCTACGCCTGGCACACCTTCAAGCAGTACGTGTCCATCTGCAAAAATGGCTACCAACAAAAGGTCTATCATTTGCTGCTGCCCAACAACAATTTGCCCAACTTCATTTCTGATATTATTGACTGCCTCGTGCAGTTCACTTAGGTCTATTCTCGATTCAAATTCCATGATTGAGTGTATGTGATGCTATATTTGTTTTTGAAAATTTTCTATCTTCTGGCTCAATTGAAGTAATTGATTTTCAGAGAGATAGCTTTGATTTTGAACATAAATAATATAATCAAAAAGCTGATTAATTTCGGATAATCCAACGCCAGATTTTGAGGCTAAATCATTTTTGAAATCAGCATCAAATTCTTTAGTTTTTAGAAAAAATTTATTCCGAATAAAAGTCAGAAAATAAGAAATTTTCTTTTCGGAGATGTCCTTATGATTTTGTTGGGTAAAATACAATTGCCCAATGGTTTCAACAAATTCTAAAGACGAATTCCGTGGAGTTTCAATAATTGGAATGATTCTCTGGCGGCGTTTTCCTTCAAAAAGTACATAAGAAATGAGTCCAAAAATCGTCAGAAAATATGCCCATTTCAAGGGTGGTTGGCTGACAATATATTTCAAAGGAGAGTTTTCGTATTCATCATCTTCACCTGTACCACCACGTCCTTCGTGAGGTTTATGAGAAAATCTCCCTTTTGATGCAAAACCTCTTCGATAAATGTGTTCAGCCCAAAATATTTGATAATCAGGTAGATACGACAAAGCCTGAGTGACATAATCAGCATTTTTTTTCTTCAAAAGGTAATAATTCGTAAAAGCTAAGGGAGTGGTATTCAGATAGAAAAAGCCATTACCAAAAGGAATTTTCAAGAAATTCACTTTCCCACTTCCATTCACTCCCAGAACCGTAGCTTGGGTTGTGTCATTGGTCTGAAAATAAGTATTGTCAGACCCACCTTTCATCGGGTAGTTAAGTGTCTGATGAAATTTTGGATTGACTAAATTCACTCCCGAAGAATCTCGCAAGAAAGCCGTGACATCCTTTTTAGTAGAATCAGATTCAAAAATATCCATGTAGGAAGTCTTGAAATGTAGGGTGTCTTCAAGGCTTGAAAATTGCTCTGCGGCAATGAAAGCATTATTCCCATCACTCACATATTTGAGTAGTTTTTCCGTACTCACAGAATCTACATCAAAGAAATTATACACATACAGGAAGTTACTTTTGGCAGGTAGCTTTTGCTCTTTTACAGCAAAAAGAGGAAATTTTTTATCCGTAATAACTTGATTATGAAATAGTTCTGGAAGAATTTTGTAGAGAACCTCACATCCATAAGGAATTTTATCTTTGTTAGAATAACTCGCCTCCCAGTTTGTAGGTTTAGGGCGATAATATTCTACCAAAATGTATCCAATAATCGTAATGGCGAGAAAAATGATATAACGTTTTTTTGATTTCAAGAGGATATTGGTTGATTTAAGAAAAGAAAATAAGTAAGCCAAGCCCCCTAACCCCCAGAGGGGGAATTGAGTCGTAAGCCATTTTTATTGAATATTTTTTTTATCTGCAACTTAGTTCCCCCTCTGGGGGTTGGGGGGCTTATTTTTACAACTCCACTACTTCCCCAGAAACGCCCAATTCCATGAATAATCTTTGCCAATAAATAGCAATAGAAGGACTGTTTTGGCGAGTGGTTGCGGTTGGTTCAAAGGGTTTTACAATAAAAATCTGAGCATTTCTGATGTTTAGTAAATCATTTTTAAACTTCAAAACATCTTCTCTTGCCCAACCCACTGCGGCGGCATCATCGTCTGGTGGGTTCACATGAAAATCTCTGCGATTGGGGGCTCTCATGCTTTCTACCATATCCGAAAGATAATATACTTTTACATTATATCCCTGTGCAACTTTTTTGTCGATGATTGGTAAAGTTGCCCAAATATCAGTATTATTTTTACTCGTTGATGCGTTCTGAGTCTGTAATTGTTTCAGAATTTGTTGTCTAAAAATTGCCCTTTCTTTCTGAATCGACATATCATATTCAGTCTTAATTGCCTCAGAATCAGTTGCATTAGCACCTGATTGGTCTCCCATTTCTGTTTGGCAGGTAATTTCTAAAGCCTTGCCTTGTCCTGTATTTTCATGAATAAAAAAGACATCAACTTTATCCCCTTTTTTGTTTACGTGCTGTTCAACTAAGTCGTTGATGACCTTTGTATATTTTTCATTAATAAACTTTTTGTTGACATTCACACTCACGGATTTATCCATGAAAATCATAGTGCAAGTCGGGGAGTCAAGCACGGTTTGTTCTCCTTTATCACCACCACCGCAAGACAGCAGCGAACTGATGAAGAATAAGTAAATAATTCGTTTTTTCATTTATATGGTTAGTTATTTATTCAATTTGAAGATTTGAGAATGTGTTAATTTGAAAATAAAAGCTGGCAGTATTTTGATATTTTAATTAACTCGGATAGATTTGGTTTCCCACCATTTCCAAATTAACCAATTTCCAAATTTCCAAATTAATTCAGCCCCAAGCTATCTCTTAACATTTCAAACTCAGGTTTGTTTTTTGTCCAATAGTCGGTAATGAGTGTTTTCTTTTTGGTAGCTTTAGTGGTTAATTCTTTATCTCCGTTTTTGTAGGTTTCTTCCCAACCATTAATGCTATGCGGAAATTTTCTATCAAAGTTTATGCTTAGTTTTCTGTCAGGATATGTCAAAACATATTTCTGGGTTAATACATCCACAGAATCTAAAGATGCCTCTGCTGACTCCACGGCAAGTTTTTTATGACGAAATCTTGCAATTTGTGTTGAAGGAATCATCGAAACTTCGCCAATTGGTAAAGTCTTAGGATTGATTCTGATTCGATTCCAAAGTTCGTCCTCTAACCAATGTTGAGGCAATTTAAAATCCTCTTGGGCTTCTGCTTCAAAGTAACTTTTGCCTTCAATGGAGTATTCTTTATTTCTGAGGTTTAGTTGTGTAAAAGTATGCCCACACCATTCCTGTGCCGAAGTCGTGACCTTTAACGAATTCGGAAATAGTTTCGTATTTACAGGTGTAAAAATCGAACTCATCATCGAATAATCATAAATTCCTGTGTTAAATTTTCTGATAAAATTCAATTTCATTACACTTGTAGCCACATCTTTTTCATTAGATTCTAATTTTACCTGAGAATCCGTTCTGAAATCTTCTGTCACAAAAACCAGTACGACTTCCCCTTTGTTCATGCTACCATAACGAGCTTGTTGGAGGTCATAAGAATTTACTTCTGCTTTGCCTGCATACCAATATTTCTGAAACTCTGGGGTAGGTTTTAAAGTTTCTACTGGCGGAGGTGGCGTATTTTTTTCTTTCTGGAAAACTGTCGCCTTTTTCACAAAAGCAAAACTGATAGCGACTGCGATACATATTGCTAAAAAATTATTCCGTATAAATTTATCCATTTTTGTTGATGATATTTTCGAGACTTGATGCTCGTTTTTCGATGTTTGTAGGTTCACTTTAATCTTCAATGCAAAAGCAAGTTACACAATTTACCAAAAATGATTAAATTCACAGGAACATTTATCAAACAAACTATCATTTTCATGAAAAAACATCTCCTCATACTACTCTCATTCTTCTATATTTCTGGTGTTTTTGCCCAAACAAAACTCGAAAAAGCTCCCAAACGAACAGAGGGAGAAGGGCAGTTTAATCGTCTGATTATCAGAGGTGTAAACCTTATCAATGGCACAGGTTCACCGATGCAAGGACCTTGTGATATTGTGGTCGAAAAAAATGTTATTACTCAAATAAAAGTTGTGGGTTTTCCTGGGGTGGAAATTGACCCAAACAACCGCCCAAAGGCAAATCCTGGGGACAAAGTGATGGATTGCACAGGAATGTATCTTTTGCCAGGTTTTATAGATATGCACGGACATATTGGCGGAGATTCTCAGGGAACACCAGCCGAATATGTTTTCAAACTTTGGTTGGCTCATGGAATTACGACAATTCGTGAACCTGGCTCTTTTAATGGCATTGATTGGACATTGGAACACAAGCGTAAGTCTCTGGAAAACAGCATTGTAGCTCCAAGAATTTTTGCTTATACTGGTTTTGGTTCAGGTTCAAAAGAAACGATAACTACGGCAGAACAAGCTCGTGCGTGGGTGAGGGCGAACAAGGAAAAAGGCTCGGATGGCATTAAGTTTTTTGGGGCAAAACCAGAAATCATGCAGGCGGCTTTAGAAGAAAATAAAAAATTAGGCTTGGGGTCAGCGTGCCATCATGCACAGTTGGACGTTGCCCGTTGGAATGTCCTAAACTCAGCTCGGGCAGGGCTAACTTCGATGGAACATTGGTACGGACTTCCAGAGGCACTTTTTGAAGGACAAACCATTCAAGATTACCCTGCTGATTATAATTATAGTAACGAACAAAATCGTTTCGAGGAAGCTGGAAAATTATGGAAACAGGCTGCCAAACCAGGCTCGAAGCGTTGGGAGGAAGTGATGTCTGAACTATTGAAATTAGACTTTACCCTTGACCCAACTTTTAATATTTACGAAGCCAATCGAGATTTAATGATGGCTCGCCGTGCGGAATGGCATGACGACTATACACTTCCTTCGGTTTGGCGTTTTTATGCCCCTTCACGGGTGTCGCATGGGTCATACTGGCAAGATTGGGGAACGGAGCAAGAAGTAGCTTGGAAAGCCAATTATCGCCTTTGGATGGATTTCGTGAATGAGTATAAAAATCGGGGTGGCAGAGTTACCACAGGGTCGGATTCAGGCTTTATTTATCAACTCTATGGTTTTGCGTACATCCGTGAGTTGGAGTTATTGAGAGAAGCAGGTTTTCATCCTTTAGAAGTTATCAGAGCGGCTACAATGAAGGGAGCAGAGGTCTTAGGAATGACTGATAAAATTGGTTCTATTGAAGTTGGAAAGTTAGCAGATATGGTTATTTTGGAAGAAAATCCTTTGAAAAACCTAAAAGTGCTGTACGGTACAGGAGCAATAAAATTGACGGAAAAGAATGAAACAATAAGGGTTGGTGGGGTAAAATATACAATTAAAGACGGAGTAATTTTTGATGCAAAAAAATTGTTGGAAGACGTAAGAAAAATTGTTGCTGATGCTAAAAAGCAAGAAAATTTTGAGATTTTCCAGCCTGGTATGAAACCACAAAAATCAAACTCTGGAAAGGTACAAGGAGCAAAAGATTAATGTTTTTGGATAATAAAAAAGTCAGAATAAAGAACAAGGAATGTAAAATGAAGAAGTGAGCTATAACAATCACTTCTACATTCTACATTCCTTGTTCTGACTTAATTCAAAGTTAGAGTCGTTCGCTCATGGTTTTGCGTTTGTGACGCATCATGGACTTAATACTCCTTGTTAGAAGAAACCGAAGCTGATAGATACTCACGATTCATTCTTGCGATGTTTTCGATACTAATTCCTTTTGGACATTCTGCCTCGCAAGCACCTGTGTTTGTGCAAGCTCCAAAGCCTTCTGCGTCCATTTGTGCTACCATTTTTTCGGCACGCATTTGTCTTTCTGCCTGACCTTGCGGTAAAAGCGATAACTGAGAAACCTTTGCCGAAGTAAACAACATAGCAGAAGCATTCTTACAAGCAGCCACACAAGCACCACAACCAATACAAGCTGCTGCCATGAAAGCTAAATCTGCATTTTCTTTCGGGATAGGTAATGAATTGGCATCACGGGCATTTCCTGTATTCACGGAAACAAAACCGCCTGATGCAATGATTCTATCAAAAGAAGAACGATTTACTGCTAAATCCTTAATTACTGGAAATGCTGCTGCACGCCAAGGTTCAACGGTGATAGTATCTCCACTTTTGAAAGACCTCATGTGCAACTGACAAGTGGTAGTTTGTTTTGGTCCGTGTGGGTGTCCGTTGATGTACATAGAACACATTCCGCAGATACCTTCACGACAGTCGTGGTCGAATGCGATGGGTTCTTTAGTTTCACTGATAAGACGCTCGTTCAAAACATCAAACATTTCCAAGAAAGACATATCTTCTGAGATACCTTTTACATCAAATGTTTCAAAACGTCCTTCTGATTTTGCATTTTTCTGACGCCAAACTTTCAGCGTCAAGTTCATATTTCCTTCCATTTTTTGGTATATTTTGGAAATTTGAAATTTTGGCAATGTGAATTTTCAAATTACCAAATTTTCAAATTTATTTATAGCTTCTTTGTGCAATTTTGATGTTTTCGTAAACCAATTCTTCTTTGTGAAGTTCCCACTGAGATGTATCCTTGAATTCCCAAGCAGAAACGTAGGCATACTTTTCGTCATCACGAAGGGCTTCTCCGTCTGGTGTCTGGAATTCTTCACGGAAGTGTCCTCCACAAGACTCTTCTCTCTGGAGGGCATCAACGCACATTAATTCTCCCAACTCAATAAAGTCAGCTACACGACCTGCTTTTTCTAATTCTGGGTTAAATTCATCAGCATCGCCTGGTACAAAAACATCACTATAAAATTCTTTTCTGAGTGCCTGAATGTCTGCAATCGCTCCTTTTAGTCCTTCTGCACTACGAGACATTCCGCATTGTTCCCACATGATTTTTCCAAGACGTTTGTGGAAATTATCAACTGATTTTTTACCTTTTATTGACAAAAACTGTGTGATTCTTTCTTGAACAGCTTTCTCTGCTTCCACAAATTCTGGAGCGTCCGTTGAGATTGCCTTTGTCTTGATTTCAGCCGCTAAATATGCTCCGATTGTATATGGCAATACAAAATAACCATCCGCCAAACCTTGCATCAAAGCAGATGCACCCAAACGATTTGCACCGTGGTCAGAGAAATTGGCTTCTCCTAAAGCGTACAAACCTTTTACGGTAGTCATCAAGTTATAGTCAACCCAAAGTCCGCCCATTGTATAATGTACGGCTGGATAAATACGCATCGGAGTTTCATAAGGATCTTCCCCCGTGATTTGCTTGTACATATCGAAAAGGTTTCCGTATTCTTCCTTCACGACTGCTCTACCCAAACGTATCAAAGTCTCTTCATCTGGATTGTCGATACCCAGTTTTGAAGCCTCTGCACGACCATATTTATTGATTAAGTTTGAACGAAAATCAAGGTAAACTGCCATTTTTGAAGCACCTACGCCATAACCTGCATCGCAACGCTCTTTGGCAGCACGAGAGGCAATATCACGAGGAACTAAGTTTCCGAAGGCAGGATAACGACGCTCTAAATAATAATCTCTTTCTTCTTCTGGAATATCATTAGCAGGACGAGTATCCCCTTTTTGTTTTGGCACCCAAATTCTTCCGTCATTTCTCAATGATTCAGACATCAAAGTCAATTTTGATTGGTGGTCACCAGAAACAGGAATACAAGTTGGGTGAATTTGAGTAAAACATGGATTACCGAACAAAGCTCCCTTACGATGAGCCTTCCAAGCAGCCGTTACGTTAGACCCCATAGCGTTGGTAGAAAGATAGAAAACGTTTCCGTATCCACCCGTACACAACAAAACTGCGTGTCCGAAATGGCGTTCTAATTTTCCAGAGATCAAATCACGGGCGATTATTCCACGAGCCTTCCCGTCAACCATTACAACATCCAACATCTCATGACGAGTGTACATTTTCACATTACCCAAACCAATTTGGCGTTGTAATGAAGAATATGCTCCCAACAAAAGTTGCTGTCCAGTTTGTCCAGCCGCATAAAAAGTACGTTTTACCTGAGTACCCCCGAAAGAACGGTTTTTCAACAATCCGCCGTAATCACGAGCAAATGGTACACCCTGAGCAACGCATTGGTCAATAATATTTGCTGAAACCTCAGCCAGACGGTGAACATTGGCTTCTCTTGCACGGTAGTCACCACCTTTAATTGTATCATAAAACAAACGATAAGTAGAATCACCATCGTTTTGGTAATTTTTAGCCGCATTGATTCCCCCTTGTGCCGCAATAGAGTGGGCTCTGCGTGGAGAATCCTGAAAACAAAATGCTTTCACGGTATAACCTAATTCTGCCAAAGAAGCTGCCGCAGAGGCACCAGCCAAGCCAGTACCAACTACAATAATTTCTAAGTTCCTTTTATTAGCAGGATTGACCAAGGGAACGTTTGAACGGAATTTAGTCCATTTTTCGACTAAAGAACCATCAGGTATTTTAGCATCTAATATAGTTGACATAGACTTGTATGATTAATAACTTTAAAAGTTTTATAAACCGAACTAAAATTTGAAAATTAACCGATTTCCAAATTAGCTTAATTTTAAAATTTACTTACTTTATTATCTGTAAATACATAGCAATTGGCATTGCTGCAAAAACCAATGGTATTAAAATCGCAAAACCAGCCCCAACACTTTTGATAAAAGGCGTATATTTTGGATGATTCCAACCCATTGTTTGGAAAGCACTCTGAAAACCATGTAGCAAATGGTAAGCCAATGAAATACACCCTAAAACGTATATCACCACTGGAACAGGATTAGCAAAAACTTCTGCCATTTCCTGAAAAAGTGTTTTTTGTCCACTTGTGATTACATCTGTAAAACGACTTACTACCCAAAAATGACGTAAGTGAATGACCAAGAAAATCAACAATAATGTTCCCAAAAGTCCCATCGAACGAGAATACCAAGTAGAGTTATTTCCAGCTACAATAGCATATTTTACGGGACGTTTTGCGTTATTGTCATACCATAGTTTTAGACCATCCAAAATATGAAGAATTAGTCCAGCAAAAAGACCAATTTCAGTAGTACGAATGAGCCAGTTAGTTCCCATAAATTCGGCAGCATGATTGAAAGTTTCACCACCGTCATTAAAAAATATACAGGCATTAATTCCACAATGGACTAATAGAAAAGCAATGAGCGATAATCCCGTCACTGCCATAATCAACTTTTTCCCCAGCGAACTGGAAAGTGTTTTTGTTACCCAAGACATTTCTTATATGTATTTTGATTTTTGATATTAATTTAGAACAACTACAAAAGGTTTTTACATTGAAATTTTGTAATAATTCCATAAAAAGCTATCTCAAAACTACAATCGAAACGGCGGTCTTTCAAATTATCAAGAACTTTTTGTGATTATTTATAAAGAATCTAATAATTTGAACGTTCTACCTTAGAATTACAATACTTTTTGATTATTCTTGATAATAAATTGTAATCCAAAAATTAACAGAGTGTTCGATTTTTTGTTTTGATAATAGTAGAAAAATATTCTAAGATTATACTTGTATCCCGATTTATCGAATCGTAGCCAAATTTTACCAATGAAAAAACGCATACTATACTTACTCTTTACTTGTTTGCTTTCTTGTTTCTACGGAAATCAAGCCTATGCTACTCACTTGAAAGGGGGAGAAATCACTGTCAGAAGAATTTCTGATAAAACACTCACTTTTGAGTTCACCCTCACTACATACACAGAAAATAACCGTGCGAATCAAGACCAAAACGATGTCTTTTTTTGTATGGGAGATGGCTCACCCGTGATTAAGGCATTTCGGACAGCAGGGAAAACCGTAATTTTGCCTAATAGTAACGGTACGGTCAAAAATATTTATGTGCTTACTTACACGTATGCTGCTCCATCGCCTGCATACAGAATTACGGCTGCCATTCCGAACAGAAATAGTGATGTAAAAAACATGGCAAATTCCGTAAATACAGCATTTTATGTAGAAACCACCTTTGATACAAATGCTGGTTTGGGTTTAAATTCAACGCCAATTCTGTTGAATCCTGCGGTGGATTTTGCTGCTGTTGTTGGGCAAAAATATATTCATAACCCAAATGCTTTTGATGTTGAAGGCGATAGTTTATCGTATGAACTAACTTTTTGTAAGCTCGGTACTCAAGAAACTTGTTCAGATAGAGGTAAATCGGTGAACGGATTTCGTCAACCAAATGAAGTAGGCGGACAAGGAACTTTTACGATGGATCCAATTACTGGGGATTTAATTTGGGATGCTCCTACCGAGGTTGGTTTATACAATTGTGCTTTCTTGATTATAGAATGGCGGAATGGTAAGAAAATCAGTATAACCACACGGGATATGCAGATTGAAGTAAAAGATGCCGACAATAAATCTCCTAAACTTAAAATTCCATTGGATATTTGTGTAGAAGCTGGGACATTAATTGACGAAATCATTACGGCAGAAGATACTCCTGCAAGCAAAGGACGAATTGACCCAATATCTATCCGATTAACTGGAGGTATTTTCAAAGCAGATACCGTTTTGATTGCTCCTGAGTATGCGACTTTTACGCCGAGGGTAGTACAACCGCAACCTTCGCCTGCTTCAGGAAGATTCCGTTGGCAAACCGATTGTGTCCATGTCAGACAGGGAACTTATGATATTCTCATAAAAGCCGAAGATGCCCCGCCACCTGCGGTTAATAGTCCAAATTTAGTAGATAGTAAAATTTGGCGTATAAAAGTTGTTGCTCCAAAAATTCAGAATCTAAAAACGGTTGGTGATGCTGGTAATAAAAGCGTCACCCTGACTTGGGATAAGTACAAATGCCAAAACAAAAATGCAGAGATTATTATCTACCGAAAGCAAGGTTGTACAACTTTTAACCCTGACAAATGTACTACGGGTCTGCCAGATGGTTTAGGTTATACTGAAGTTGGACGTGTACCTGTTTCGGCAACTACTTTCACAGATAAAGGTGTAAAACGTAATACAGAATTTAGTTACAGAGCAGTAGTTGCTTTTGCCCCACCAACAGGCGGACAAAGTGTTGTGTCTAATGAAAGTTGTTTGACGTTAGTGTCGCAGTCGCCAGTGTTGACAAATGTGACCGTTGATAGTACCGATGCCACCAGAGGAAGGATTACTGTAAAATGGACTCGTCCGATTGGTTTAGACAAAAATCAGTTCAAAGCACCATATCAGTATCGGGTCTCTCGTGCGGTAGGGCTTACTGGTGGTACATTCGTACAAGTGGGTGTTGGTATCGACACAGATTTGAGTGGAAGAACAGCAGATACTGTCCTGATAGACAGAGGTTTAAATACCCAAGCCAATGCCTATCGTTACAAATTAGATTTCTATTTTACCAGTGCTACGGGTTTGACACTTTTAGACGATGAAACCGAAACTGCTACCAGTGTAAGACTTACCACAACGGCTGATACTCGTGCAGTAATTTTGAATTGGACTGCCAATGTGCCTTGGAAAAACGATAACCAAAAGCATAGAATTTACCGAGAAATACCTTCTAAAAAAGGAACTTTCAACCTCATTGCGGAGGTAGCTGTACAAGGACCAAATACGTTTACCTACAAAGATTCAGGAAAGGATACATTCGCTGCTGATGGTATAATTGACTTGAAAATGTCTCCTGATTCTTCGTATTGTTATCGTGTAGAAACTATCGGAACTTATAATAATCCGAAGATAAAACCAGACCTTTTATCAAACTTTTCACAAATTAGTTGTGCTACGCCCAAGAGTGATATTATTCCATGTCCGCCAGCGTTAAGCATTGATATTCAGGACTGTAAGTCGCTCGCTCCGAATGCAGATTGTAATAAAATATCCTTTAATAATGTATTGAATTGGGTAAATCCGACTCAGCAAGCAAACGGTGGAGATTGTGAAAAAGAAATCGTAAAGTACAACATTTACTATACGCCAACTTTGGGTGGGACATTCACAAAAATAGGAGAGGTGACTTCGCCAAAACCACCTGCCACGACTTTCATACATGAGAAAAAAGACAGTTATGCAGGTTGCTATTATGTAACGGCAGTGAATCGTTTTGATAATGAAAGTGCCAAAAGTAATATTGTTTGTAAAGACAATTGCCCATACTTTGAATTACCGAATGTATTCACGCCAAATGGTGATGGGAAAAACGATACCTTTACTCCCAAAAAATGCCCAAGAGCAGTAGAATCCGTCACTTTTACGGTTTATAATCGTCAGGGAATAAAGGTTTTTGAGTATTCTGGAACAGACCCAAATATTAATTGGGACGGAAAAACCAATGATGGAAAAGAGTTGCCAGTAGGCTTGTATTATTACGATGGACAAGTGACGTTCCTCGCACTTGACCCTAAAAATTCAAAACCACAATCACTGAAAGGTTGGATAGAATTGATTCGATAGATTGAAGAGATACGTTTTCAAAAGGGGTAAAGTACAATTTCGTACTTTGCCCCTTTTTTTATTTTTTAGAACATTCCTTTCTTGGAATAGTTAATTTTCAAGAAGTTTATTATTTTTGAAGAAATAACACTAAAATTTAATCTCCATTTTTATGAAGAAAATATTTACAACCCGTTCAACTCTCTGCATTTTCTGTAAACTCAGACCGTAAGGTTGTTAATGTTAATTGGTCAACAGCTCAGGAAATTAATAATAAACAGTTTGAAGTTGAAAGAAGTAAGGATTTAATTGACTGGATTTCAGTAGGTTATGTCGAAGGAAGAGGTACTACGAAGATTGCTCAGAACTATGAATTTACAGACCGTTCGCCAGACAAAGGCATTAATTATTATCGCTTAAAACAAACAGATACAGATGGGACATTCACTTACACACGTGTGAAAAGTGCCGTGATAGAATTGAACCCAGACTTAGCATTGATGCCAAATCCTGCAACGGAATACCTTAGAATTGGAGGAATTGCTGAACCATGCAACGTAGAAATTTTGGATGCCAGAGGGCAGATAGTTTTAGAAAGGAGAATCACATCTTCAACTGATTTAGGATTAAATAAATTGGTAAAAGGCGTTTATTTTGTTAGAATCACAGACAGTATTTCAACAAAAGTATCTAAGATTTTAGTAGAAAAGTAGTCAATAAAGATTGAAAAATACAAAAGCCAAGTTGACCCAATTGATGGAAATACTTGGCTTTTTTGGTTTATAAAACTTTACCCAAATGCTAAACTTCACCACTGCCCAAACCGAAGAGGACATACATCAGATTTTGGCACTACAAGCCCTGAATTTGACTAAAAATATTTCTCTTGAAACCGCCGAAAGTCAAGGGTTTGTAACTGTGATTCATGATTTCCCCTTGCTTTCAAGAATGAATAATGCCATTCCGCAAATCATTGCGAAAGACAATGACAAAGTGGTAGGTTACGCTTTGGTAATGCCAGAAAGTTTCAGAAATGATATACCTGCCCTCACGGCGATGTTCACGATGTTGGACACTCTGAATTATCATGATAAACAAATCAAGGATTTCAAGTATTATGCCATGGGGCAAATTTGCGTAGCCGAAAGCCACCGAGGACAAGGTGTTTTTGATGGACTTTACGCCAAACACAAGGAGCTATTATCAGATAGATTTGAGTTATGTATCACAGAAATTGCCAAAAGAAATACTCGTTCTTTGGCAGCTCATAAACGAGTAGGTTTTGAAATAATTCATGAATATTTCGACGAAGCCCACCCCGAACTTTGGGAAGTTGTCCTTTGGAATTGGCAATAAAAAATCCTTGGGTTGTGTGAAAAGTCTAAAGTTAAAAGTATTTTTCGCCAAATAATATTCTGAAATAGTATTTGGAATTTTATTTTGAAGTATATTATTTGGAAATATTCAATTTTGCAGAATAATATTTCTATTTAAAACTTTTAACCGAGCGACGGTCGCTCATGAACTTTAGACTTTTTACACAATCACAGGATTTTTCTTTGAAGCTGTTTAAAAATACACCTCTTTCAAAAATTCTAAAACCGCATTCGTAAAGGCGTGGTTTGAATCCCCTGCTACCATGTGTCCTGCACCTGATACATTTACGCTACGTACATGAGGTACTTCGTCCAAAAATTCAGCCATTACTTTTTCAGAAACTACGTCAGACATTCCGCCTCTTACTATCAAAGTCGGAACGGTCAATTGCTTGGCGGCGGCGTATAATCTTTGCTCATTTTGGATTTGCTGGTCTGGCGTGATACTTTTCCAGAGTTGTAACATTCGGGTATCCCAATGCCAATAATACCGTCCATCGGCTCTCAGGCGGAGGTTTTTCTCTAACCTTGAATGGTCATCTGGACGAGGGCGATTGGGTAAATACGCAGCTACGGCATCGGCGGCTTCTTCCAATGACGCAAATCCTGTGGTATTAGAAGACATAAAAGCGAAGATTCTTTCTATGCCTTTTTGTTCGGCTTTGGGGGCAATATCAACCAAGACAATCGCTGAAGCAATCGAGTTTTCAGCTTCTCCTTCGGCAATCAAAGACGTGAGTCCGCCCATAGATGCACCCACCAACGCAGGATGAATATTTAATTGTGAAATCACTGATTTTAAGTCAGTTACCAAATTTTCTATGCGATATTCCCCCGTCTCAGACCAAGAGCTATCCCCATGTCCACGGGCATCTAAAGCGATGGAATAATAGCCATTTTCGGCAATTGTTTTGGCAGAATCCCCCCAAGAATGCCGAGTTTGTCCGCCCCCGTGTAAGAACAAAACAGGCTTATCTTTGGGGTCTCCGAAGGTATCAGCCGTGATAAAAAAATCAGGACTTATTTCAAATTTGATAGTTTGCTTCATGAAGTGTTTTGTTTGTAGGATAAATGTATGTTCAGTTTACTTGAACCTATCCATTAACCCGTGTTTTTTCTTGAAATAAATTCCCAATATCATCTGAAAAATAAAGATGCTAATAAAAAATAGCCTTGACCAGCCTGTTAGAGAAGTCATTAATGCCGTGGAGATAAATACCAATGGAGCAATCCAAGAACGGATAGTCTGATACCTTTTTCTAATTGGATCAATGGGTGTATTACTGATTTTATTCTTTGGATTGATGATATAATTCCACATCCTAATTTTTACAAAACCAGTAAATGCTACGTTATAACAGTAGAGCCTTGTAGGAAAATCAAAGTTTAAATATTTACTGTAAAGTGCTGAGGTAAAGGGCATTATAGCAATAGACATTAGAAAAAGAAGGTTTAAAAACACTAATTTTCCGTCATAATTATCAACATAAGCAAAGGTTCGATGGTGGTCAATCCAGTAAAGGGCAATTACCCAAAAACTCATGATAAACCCAAACCAAGTAGTGGTAGCTTGATAAGAAAAAACTGTGTCGATAAGTACTTTGTTGGTCAGACCTTTGAAATCCAGATTAGGAACTTTAATTTCTAAAATCAGTAAAGTGATAGCAATCGCAAAGACAGCATCTGTAAAAAGTATCATCCGTTCTACCTGAAAACGCTGACGCTCTTCTTGATGATGCAAGTGTGGGATAAGAGGAGATTTAGGGCTTGAGGATTTCATAATGTTTTATTGTTTAAGATGCTTCTATGCAAAGAAATATAAAAACCAAACGGTAACGCCTGCCAGAATTCCTGCCAGAAACAAATCTGATTTATAGAACCTCAATCTTTCTTGTTTGATGGCTTCTCTGAAAAATAAGTTGGCGGTACTAAATCCTGCAAAAAAGGCGACAATATTGGGCGAGATTTCCGTAAAATTAAAGACAGTAATCCAAAGTAATTGAGTAAAAACAAATGCCCCAATTGGTTTTTTCAAGTTAGAAAAATAAGGCGTAAAGTCTTCATCAACAGTCTCTTTTGAATCTTTTTCCCAGATTTTACTCAGTATTATTTGTTGAAAAACCGAGAGTAAGGTAGTCAAGAAAACTCGGTGCATAAAATTGAGTTTTTGTCCAAAAATAGCAACGATTGTAGGGAATTCAGACAAATAATTATTGTAGAAAAGTTCTATTAAAATTCCCCAAAACGGAGCAGCAATCATCGTGAAAACTGCGGCTTTGGCGTTGGTTTTTTTCCAGAAAATACCCAAGAAAAACGCTACTACAATCCCTGGTTTTAAATAAGATAATTGAGCCGAAACTTTCAAGGCAAAATTACCAGTTGAGTTAGGGTCATAGCCATACGTTGCCAGAAGAACGGCTAAGGCTACTAAGCCAAAAATGGCAAATTTTCCGAAGATAACTGTCTGTTTATCAGATGCTTGTGGAGAAATATATTTTTGATAAATATCAACCGAAAGCAAAGTCGTAAAGGAATTTAGCATCGAGTAAATAGACGCAAAAATTGCAGAAGTAAGTCCTGCCAAAATCAATCCCATAATGCCATAACCACTCGGAACGACTACATTCATCAATTTCAAGAAGGCATCATCGGGTTTAATATCGGTAATATTGAACCTTGTTTTGAACAAATAAGCTGCCGCTACACCTGCCGCAATGGAAAAAAATGGAATGGTCAATTTCAAGAAACCAGCTACCAAAGTACCCACTTTTGCATCCCTGTCAGACGCCGCCGCCAAGACCCGTTGCACTTGATATTGGTTGGTTGTCCAGTAAAAAAAATGAAGAATCAAAAGCCCAGAAAATGCCCCAGACCAAGGCAAATCTTTGTGATTTGTGGGCAAATAAATGTGCATTTTTTGTAAGTCTCGTGCCTGAGAAGCATCCAATTTCAATAATCCAGAAAAACCGCCAATTTCTGGTTGAGAAAAAGTAAGAATTCCTACCAAAATTGCTGCAAAAACAATCAGAATTGTCTGAATATTATCGGCAATTACCACAGATTCCATTCCCCCAAATACTGAAAAAAGTGTGGTTACAGTTGCTAAAATTAAGATTCCTTGAAAGTAGGTTAATTCAAAAGAGCTTCCTTGAAAAAGTAAGCCCAACGTGCGAGAACCTATGTAAAACCCAGCAACAACTTGAATCAGAATAAAGAAAATATTCAGCAAAGAATACACTAATTGAGCGTATTGATTATACCGATTTCCGAGAAATTGTGACAGCGTGAAAACTTCTTTTTTGCGATAAACGGGTACAAAAATATATGCCAATGCCAAAATTGGAAGAATTGCCAGTACTTCATAATGGCTCTGTGCAAAACCAATAGAATAGCCAATGCCTAACATCCCGATGATTTGGGTTGCACTTACATTTGTCCCATAAATTGAGCCTGCAACCGACCACCACCGCAACGACCGACCCGCCATAAAGTAGTCCGTCTCGGTATCTGTTTTCTTGAATCCAGCCCATAAACTACTGAAATTCAGTAAGATAACAATTACAATGAAAACAATAATGTCCAGAAGTGAAAGTTGATTGAGCATAAAATTTAGTGGTAAAATTTGACGTTAAGGAACAATTTAAACATAGAGGATTAGAGAAATAGAGTTGTTGCCTTTTCTATAATCTTCTACAATCTCTAAGTTTTATTTGGGCTGTATCTAAATTATTCTGTTTTTACAATTTTGTTATGAGTCATTTTTTACTCGCTCCTAACGAACATCTAACATCGAAAAACGAGCAACGAAACCCTAATAATCCTGACTCATTGGATGAATCATCAACTCATCAATCACGACGTGTTTTGGGGCAGAAAGAATGTATGTGATAGAATCTGCCATGTTTTCAGAAGTTAAATATTCTGCTTGGTGTGCGTCGCCCTCTTCCAAATTATGAAAATGCGTATCAACCAAACCCGAATACACAACGGAAACCTTGATATTATCTTTTCTAATTTCTTTACGCAACGCCATAGAGAAGGCATCTTGGGCGTATTTTGAAGAGCAATACAACGACCCACCATCAAAAACTCGTTTTGCTACGTCGGATGCTACGTTGATGATATGCCCACCTCCGTTTGCCTTCATGACAGGTACTATTTCTCTACAAAAAAGGAACGTTCCCTTCACGTTGGTGTCGTAAATACTGTCCCATTCAGAAGTTGTGATGTTTTCAGCTTGTTTGAAAACTCCGAAACCTGCATTGTTTACGATGGCATCAATTTGGGTATAATTTGCCACAACAGCCTTCACGAAAGTTTCATCGGCTACGCTTCCAACAAAGATTTTTACTTCAACACCCAAAGCAGAAAGCTCTTTTTGTAGTGAAATTAACTCTGGTTCGCTTCGGGCAATTAAGCCTAAGTTTACGCCTTTTGCAGCTAACATTTTGGCTAAAGCACGACCAATACCTTTGCTCGCACCCGTGATTAAGATTGTTTTATTTTGTAAATCCATGTTGATTGTTTTGTTATTTGTTACCGAAGCTGTTTAAACTTTCTCTTTCGTTTAAAATTGACTCTTTTTAAATCCAGCATTCTAAAATTATCTCAATGTAGCTCTGCTATATGTCGATAATTTTATAAAACTGGACTTAAAAATAGCCTAATTTTAAGTCAAAACAGAAAGTTTAAACAGTTTCACCTTAAAAATTCAGTTGTTAGTGGTGTAACTGGTTCATTATCAGGAGTTCTATTTTGTAAACTTGATAATCTTACATTGGGCAGATGAGGCAAAACCAATTGAGCAAAATATTCAGATTCTTCTTTGAGCGGATAGCCCGAAAGAATAAATGCCCGAATCCCCATGTCCATGTATCGTTGTAATTTTGCCAAAACTTGTGCTGGATTCCCTACAATTGCTGCTCCACAACCAGACCTTGCTCGCCCGATGCCTGTCCAGAGAAATGGTTCTACAAAATCGTCTTCATCTGCTAATTTTTCTCGAATTTCATCTTGTCGCAAAACCCCTGCCGATTGAGCATCTTGAGTTCTTGATTTTAATTCTTGCCCTTTTTCAACATCAAATTTAGACATCATTCGTTTTGCCCAGGCTCTTGCTTCGGCTTCGGTTTCTCGTACAATTACGTGTACTCGAAAACCAAAATCAATCACTCTGCCATGACTTTCGGCTCGCTTTTGCATATCTTCAATCGTTGCTTTGATATTTGCTTCTGGTTCGGGCCACATCAAAAAGACATCACAATATTTAGCACAAATTTCTTTTGACCCTTCAGATATTCCCCCAAAATATAACAGTGGACCCCCATTTTGCTGATATGGTTTCACTGGAGCAGCCGACATATTGATATTTTTATAGATTTCTCCATCAAAAACAATACGGTCTTGCGTCCATGCTTGTTTCAGGATTTCAATAGTTTCGGCACAACGCTGGTAACGCAAATCATGAGATTCTTTTGTACCTGGCAAATCAGAATTGATGATATTGATGGTTAGCCGCCCTTTCAGAATATGATCAAGCGTTGCAATATGCCGTGCCAACATAGGCGGGTGAATTTCTCCTGTACGGATGGCTGCCAACAAATTAATTTGCGTCGTTTCTGGAGCAACCGCCCCTGCAAAAGTCAAAACCTCCTGCCCGACAATATACGAAGTTGGGAGGAGGATATTTTTGTAGCCTAATTGGTCGGCGGTGAGCAAAATATCTTTGCAATGTTCGTAATTGCTTCTCCGGTTTTGGTCTAAATTTCCCAGAAATTCCGTGTCACCACCACATAAATCATCGAACCATGCCACTTCACAGACAGGTTCTTGCGTACGGATATTTTGAATGTTTTCTTTCATAATTGATAGTCCGATTGCTGTCGCCAGTTTACGGGACAGATGCCCGTACTACGAAAGCTACAAAAATTAATATGTAAAATATTTCTTCAAATTGTTAACTGGCTTTTCAATTAAAAACCAAGAAATTGAAGCAACTCCAACAGCAATTCCGAAAAAGTATAGTAACTCAAATACCACATTACCAGACAGTTGTGGAATAAACTGATAGATTTTACGTAAAACTCTCAGCGTGATATTCGTAGGCTGAGTATGGTAATAATTGTAAATAAAATTGTGGTAGAGATATAGCCCGTAACTGATTTTTCCGAGATAAACTACTACTGAATTTGTCAGAAAAGCTCGCATT
>JAAFJL010000260.1 GCA_013298865.1 Cytophagales bacterium
CTCTAATCAAATAACACTCGTTCAAACAACTTTATCCCTTATTTTTGGTTACAATTACATGGCAAATAATAAAGATATTACTGGTTACGACCAAATTGAGATTCTCGGTGCAAGAGAACACAACCTCAAAAATATTGACCTTTCTATTCCCCGAAATAAACTCGTAGTTTTTACTGGAATTAGTGGCTCGGGGAAATCTTCGCTGGCTTTTGATACTATTTATGCAGAGGGACAACGCCGCTATATGGAAAGTTTTTCGGCGTATGCTCGTAGTTTTATTGGCTCGATGGAACGCCCCGATGTGGACAAAATCAATGGGCTTTCTCCTGTGATTTCTATTGAACAAAAAACAACGTCTAAAAACCCTCGTTCAACCGTTGGTACGGTGACAGAAATTTATGATTTCATGCGATTGCTCTACGCACGGGCAGGTGAAGCCTTCAGTTATGTCACGGGCGAGAAGATGATTAAGCAGTCGGTTGACCAAATTATTGACGTTATTTTATCTGAATATTCAGGACAAAAACTCATTTTACTTGCCCCCGTCGTGAAGGGGCGGAAGGGACATTATCGGGAGCTTTTTGTGCAAATTGCTAAGTTGGGTTACACCAAAGTTCGGGTGGATGGTGTCGTGATGGACATTCAGCCAAAAATGCAGTTAGACCGTTTCAAAATCCATGATGTTGAAATTGTCATTGACCGTTTAGTAGCCAGTGCCGATGACCGTTTTAGACTTTCGCAGAGTTTAAATACCGCCATGACTCAGGGAAAAGGTGTAATGATGATTCGGGATGAAAAAGGAAATGTCAGAAATTTCTCTAAATTTTTGATGGATCCCATTTCTGGAATTTCTTATGATGAACCTGCACCCAACTCTTTTTCCTTCAATTCTCCTTACGGGTGGTGCGAGAGTTGCCAGGGTTTAGGCAAGGTAGAAGAAATCACGGAGGAATCAATTTTGCCAGATAAGTCACTGAGTATCAGCAAGGGAGCGATTGCTCCAATTGGCGAATACCGTGAAATGTGGATTTTCAAACAGTTAGAAGTTCTCTTGAAACCTTACAAAGTTACGCTCACAACTCCTCTCGAAAAATTCCCGAAAGAAGCCATCGAAATTATGCTTTACGGTACAGATGAACCCGTGGCTGTTCCTTCAAAAAAGTACGAAGGGTCTGAATGGAACACCAAATACGAAGGAATTATCAATTTCTTGAAACGTCAGCAAGATGTGGGTTCAGAGAAAATTCAAGATTGGATAAAAGATTTCATGGTTGTGAATGACTGCCCAGAATGTGGCGGAATGAGGTTGAAAAAAGAGGCTTTACATTTTAAAATTGATGAAAAAAATATTGCCGAATTAGCAGTTTTGGACATTACAGAATTAGCCGCTTGGTTTGTGGGTCTGGAGGGTAGAATGTCTGAGCGTCAGAATGTTATCGCCAGAGAAATCCTCAAAGAAATCAGAAAAAGAATCGGTTTCCTTACGGGTATCGGTCTTGAATATTTAACACTGAATCGTTCACTGAAAACCCTTTCTGGTGGCGAGGCTCAGCGTATTCGCTTGGCTACTCAGATTGGTACGCAACTCACTGGTGTTCTGTACATTATGGACGAACCAAGCATCGGTTTGCACCAACGAGACAATGTAAAATTGATTCAGGCTTTGAAAGATTTAAGAGATTTGGGCAACTCTGTTTTGGTAGTAGAACACGACAAAGACATGATGCTCGAATCTGATTATATTGTTGACATTGGTCCTGGTGCAGGGCGACACGGTGGGGCAATCGTCGGACAAGGAACACCCGCAGAATTCGTGAAAAATAATACCATGACGGCTAATTTTCTGAATGGAAACGTGGGTATTGAAGTACCAAAGAAAAGACGAGAAGGAAATGGTAAGTATCTGACTATCAAAGGAGCAACGGGAAATAACCTTAAAAATATCAGCCTAAAATTGCCTTTGGGGAAAATGATTTCGATTACAGGCGTGAGTGGTTCGGGGAAGTCTTCGCTGATTCATGACACCATGTATCCGATTTTGAACAAGCATTTTTTCAATGCAAAACGTGAACCAATGCCCCATAAATCGGTAGAAGGTTTGGAACATTTGGATAAAGTAATTGAAGTTGACCAGTCGCCCATCGGACGCACGCCACGGTCTAACCCTGCTACTTATACGGGAATGTTTACCGATATTAGAACGCTTTTTGCGGAATTGCCCGAGTCTAAAATCAGGGGTTATAAAGCAGGACGATTTAGCTTTAATGTGAAAGGTGGACGTTGCGAAGATTGCGAAGGGGCAGGCATGAAAAAGATAGAAATGGAGTTTCTTCCAGATGTACACGTAGCTTGCGAAACCTGCAAAGGAAAACGTTTTAATCGGGAGACTCTGGAGGTCAGATTCAAGGGAAAATCCATTGCCGATGTCCTAAATATGACGGTTGAACAAGCAGTTGATTTTTTTGAATTTCAACCAAGAATTTTCCGTAAAGTACAGATGCTCAAGGAAGTAGGTTTGAATTATATCACTTTGGGGCAACAGGCTACTACGCTTTCGGGTGGAGAAGCCCAGCGAGTGAAATTAGCAGAAGAACTTTCCAAAAAAGATACAGGCATGACCATGTATATTTTGGATGAACCCACAACAGGGCTACATTTTCAAGACATAAAAGCATTGTTGGAAGTGCTACAAAAATTGGTTGACCGAGGCAATACCATCTTGATTATTGAGCATAATTTGGATGTCGTAAAGGTCTCAGACCACGTAATTGACCTTGGTCCAGAAGGCGGAAATCGTGGTGGACAAATCATGGCAGAAGGCACACCCGAACAAGTAGCCAAAGCAAAAGGAAGTTATACCGCCAAGTTTTTGAAGATGGAATTGAAAGGGAATTAATTTAAAAATTTGGAAATGAGACAATTTGGAAATGAAGAGAAAATTTCAATAGAATCCTCTTAAATCCGTGTGCCATCCGTAAAATAAAAAAAATGAAAATCGTCTGTATATCTGATACTCATACTTTGCACAAGAACATGAAAATCCCCGATGGAGATTTACTGATTCATGCGGGCGATGTTTCTTCACGAGGGAAATTAGATGAAATTATTCAGTTCAACGATTGGTTGGGAACGTTGCCACATCGCCATAAAGTGGTGATTGCGGGCAACCATGATTTCTATTTTGAAAGTAATCCGTCCCATGCTAAGTCTTTGATAACCAATGCAATATATCTTAATGACAATGGAGTAGAAATTAAAGGAATCAAGATTTGGGGTTCGCCCATTCAACCGTGGTTTTATGATTGGGCTTTTAACAGACAAAGGGGCGAAGACATCAGAAAGCATTGGGAGTTAATTCCGACGGATACCGATATTCTTATTACGCATGGTCCACCGTACGGGATTCTGGATGAAACCACCAGAGGAGAATTGGTAGGTTGTGAGGATTTATTGGAAGTGATTCAGCAACGAGTAAAACCTCGCTTGCACGTCTTCGGACATATACATGAGAGTTACGGAAAAACTGAAATAGACGAAACAACTTTTGTGAATGCCGCTATGGTAAATTTACAGTACCGCCCTGTGAATCAGGCAATTGTGGTGGATTTTATCTGAACGAATCAATTACTTTTTGCCAAATACCGAGCAACTGTGGTAAATCATTGAGGTAGTATCTATCAATGTCAATATAGACCGTATCATCTTCTAAATACAAGAAAATCCATTCATAGCCGTTAGTACAGACACCATAAATATTGATGTATGGTAAGTTCTTTTTTTGATTAAAAACCCTTGCTCCAATCATCTGAGCAGCATTTTGTGCTAATGAACGAGAATTATCAATGTCACCTTTTTTAGCTTCGCAAACATCTATCAAAGGTGCTGTTAGTTCAATCGCTCCAGGGGCTTTTGCAAAAATAAAATCACATTCACCGTTCAGTCCATTTACACGTTCAGCATCAAGATTTTCACCAGAAAAAAGCTCTATAATATCTTGATTTGTATTTCTGATTTCACGTAAAATTGGTAAAACAATTGCCTCAGAAACTGCCTTTTCCGTTGTTAAGGGCATTCCTTTTGTTAGATTCAATAAAGAAACTAATAAATCAGAGGGTTGAATAGGTTTGATAGGTTCATAGAATAACTTTTTGGTTTTTTGTGAAATACCAAATTTCTCTTTGAGATCAGAAAATTTAAAACTTTTATAAGACATTGTTTTGTTAATTTAGACAAACATTTAGCTTTGAGCATTTTACGATAACTCAGCCTCTTTCATACAAATATACAAAAATCATGGCAAAAAATATCCTTTCATTTCTGTTGGTTTTGGTGTCAATTACCTCTTCAATGGCACAGGTTAGCGAGGGATATTCGCTGTTTTTGGTGGGTGATGCTGGCGATTCTGTGGCAACTAATCAGACCCTGAAAACACTCCAAAAGAAATTGGAAAGTACCCCAAATAGTGCCGTTTTTTTCTTGGGAGACAACATTTATCCTAAAGGTTTAGACGGTTCTTTGGAAGCCGAACAAAAGCTATTGTCACAATTGAATATCTTGAAAAAATACAAAGGTGATTGGTATTTTGTTCCAGGAAATCACGATTGGGCAAAGGGGCGTTGGAAGGGCTATAAGAACATAATCAGACAAGCCAATTATATCAATCAATTTGCGAAAGATTCACTCCAAAATTCACAAAAACACTTTTTCCCAGAGCAAGGTTTTCCAGGTCCTTTTGTCATAGAAAATAGCAATCATGTCTTGATTTTTACGGATACTGATTGGTGGTTGCATCGCCCATTTTTTCATAAAGTAGGTAAAAATGCCTCTTTTTCTGACATGGAAGATTCTTATTATCAGAGACTTGACTCAGCTTTGGTGCTTTCACAACAAAAAAATAAAACGCCGATTTTCCTGACGCACCATCCCTTGGTCAATTACGGAGAGCATGGCGAGAAAACGGGTCGTCAACCTTTGCGTTTTTTGGTAAATTATACGCCATTACAGATTTTGGGATTGTTGGGTTTGAACCGTGCATTACTTTCAGAAATGCGTCAACCAAGGTATATGAAAATGAAAGATAAGATGTTGGCTTCCTTGAATAAATACAAAAATGTAATAGCTGTTTCAGGGCATGAACATAACCTCCAAGTCATCAAAAAAGACTCGCATTTGTACCTTATCAGTGGGGCGGGTAGCAAACTGACACATTACAAACATCCCATCACAGAAAAAGATGCTCTTTTTGCGAAGGATGTGTCTGGATTTATGGAATTACAATTGTTGCCCAATCAAGAAAAAATACTGAAAGTCTGGGGCGAAAACGGAGAACTATTGTTTAGTTATTCAGTAAGTGATAGTCGTTAAGTTTAAAACAGCATTTTTTGGCAAAAAGACCTCGTGAGAGGTCAAATTTGATTAGCCATACGTGAAACGTATGGAATTGAAATATGAGTGAATTCAACCCCGAATGGGGTTGAAGCCACAGATTAATTGATTTTTCCCCGAGTTTCACTCAGGGCTAA
>JAAFJL010000263.1 GCA_013298865.1 Cytophagales bacterium
TCCACCCTTTAAATTATCAGAAAGAACAATCAAAAAAGCATATTTTTTGATGGGTAAAGTTCCACCTAAATACTCTTTCTGAGCTTCCAGTAAAGTTTTTACATTCTCAGCAATCTCTTTTGAAGTTGCTTTTTGGTTAGGCGAAAACATAGAAATCAAAATATCTGCACCTCCAATTTTCAAAATTGTTGTGTCTGGTTTGCAGTACATCATTGGGGCATCAACCAAATCATTGTAGTTTGGCACAGTATAACTATCTGAATTTTTGGTAGTTTTTGAAGCCACCAAAGAAGACGAACCATAGAAACTCTCTGGTTTCGTGATATTTACTTCATAAGTTGTTTTCTTCATACCATCGAAATATCCAAAGAAACCGTGGGTATTCATGGCAAAAAGTGTATTTTCTTCAATATCCGTTCCCGCAGGTTCAAAGACGTATTCACCTTTTACTTCTGGCGAATCCCAAGTGTCATCTACTAAATAAGTGATTTTATAAAGGCTCTTAGCACCTTTGATTTTGTAACTATTTTTTCCAATATATTCCAATGATAATTCTTTTCCAGTGGCATCTAAAGCCTTGAAATCAGATATATATCTACCAAAATCATAATTGGCATAAGTACCTGGTACAATCTTAGGCATATTGTAAATAACTTCGTTTTGAATCATTTTCGGAGTAATCAAAGATACTTCTAAACGATCTTTTGAAACCTTTGTTAAATCTACAAAGAATTGATAATTAGAGGTTTGTGAAATTTTTTGGGCAAATGTGGAAAGGCAAAATAGTAATGCTACGGATGTTAGGAATTTGATTTTCATTCTATGCTGAATTTGTTGGAAAAAATAAAGTTTGCAAGTTAATAATCTTTGATGGGATATTAACGGAGACGGGGTTAAGAAAGTGTTGAAGACAATAAAAAAGCCCGAATTATTGAGTCGGGCTTTTTGAAATCTGATTTTTAAAATTCACTCGTATTTACTGAAACATATCTGTCAAAAAATTCTGAGAACTTCTCAATACTCTTAAAATATCAACTCTTTCAGAATTAACAACTCGATAAACAATTCGATAAGGTGGTCTAATTAATTCACGAAGTGTGCTATCTTCTTCAAATTCTGGAACATATCGCCCTATTAATGGGTGCTTAGATAGATAATTAACCTCTCTGAAAATCATTTCTACGAACATTTCAGCGTATTTCTCAGAAGTTTGTGAAATATAGATTGCTGTTATCTCAATATCATCTAATGATTTAGGAGTGAACTCTATTGTAACCATTTATTCAGTCGTTTTTTAGCATCTTCCATTGAAACAGTCTCTCCATTCTTAGACTGGGCAAGTCCTTCTTCTACCTTTTCAATAAAAATTAATCGTTCTATTAAGTCTTCAACTGAAAAGTTTTCTGGAAAATTTTTCAAAGAATCTACAACCTGATGCTTAGTCATGTTATTATCATTTATATACAATGCAATTTAACAAAAAACCCTGATTTCTAAAAATCAGGGTTTTTACCACTACTCCCACTCAATTGTAGCGGGTGGTTTTGATGAAATATCATACACAACCCGATTCACACCTTTTACTTTATTGATAATTTCATTTGAAATATCTGCTAAAAAATCATAAGGCAAATGACACCAATCTGCCGTCATTCCGTCCACGGATGATACCGCCCGTAAGGCAACTACACGCTCGTAAGTACGTTCATCGCCCATTACACCAACCGACTGTATCGGTAAAAGCATTGCACCTGCTTGCCAAACGCCATCGTATAAGCCTCTGTTTTTCAGTCCGTTAATGAAAATATAGTCAACTTCTTGCAAGATTTGCACTTTCTCTGGCGTAATATCGCCCAGAATCCTAATGCCCAAACCAGGACCAGGAAAAGGGTGACGACCCAAAATAAATTGAGGAATACCAAGACTTTTTCCTACCAAACGGACTTCATCTTTAAACAACGTTTTCAAAGGTTCAACCACTTGCAATTTCATATAATCTGGCAAACCACCAACGTTATGATGCGATTTTATGGTTTGCGAAGGTCCGCCACTCACCGAAACAGATTCGATAATGTCTGGATAAATTGTTCCTTGTCCAAGCCATTTTACGTCCTCGATCAAATGCGACTCATGGTCAAAAACATCAATAAATGATTTGCCAATCGCCTTACGTTTTGCCTCTGGGTCTGTCAGACCTTCTAATGCTTTGTAAAATATATCTTTGGCATTTACTCCTTTTACATTCAATCCTAAATTTTTGTAAGATTCCAGCACGTCTTCAAACTCATTTTTACGAAGCAAACCGTTATCCACAAAAATGCAATAGAGGTTTTTTCCAATGGCTTTATGAATCAATACTGCCGCCACCGAACTATCAACTCCGCCCGAAAGTCCTAAAACTACTTTATCATTTCCTAACTGAGCTTTTAGTGCAACAACTGTTGTTTCTACAAAAGAATTGGCTGTCCAGTCCTGCGAACAATGGCAAATATCAAGTACAAAATTTTTGATAATCGTTTTACCTTCTAATGAATGGGTAACTTCTGGGTGAAACTGAATTCCGTAAGTATCTTCCCCTTTGATATGAAAAGCGGCATATTTTACATCATCCGTTGAACCAATCACTTCAAAAGTATCGGGCAGAGACATAATTGTATCTCCATGAGACATCCAAACCTGTGAATTTTCTGAAACGTCCTTGAAAATTAAAGATTGATGATTAGTGATTGACAATTGCGTACGTCCGTACTCACGATGTCCCGAATTATAGACTTCTCCTCCCAAAACATGAGCCATCATTTGAGCCCCATAACAAATTCCCAAAACTGGTAGTTGCCCTCTGAAAAGACTCAAATCAATCCGTGGAGAATCTTCGTCACGGACAGAACACGGACTGCCCGAAAGGATAATTCCTTTTACGGTTTCGTCGATATGAGGAATTTTATTGAAAGGATGAATTTCGCAGTAAATATTAAGTTCACGGACACGACGAGCAATCAGTTGTGTTACTTGTGAGCCAAAATCAAGGATGATAATTTTTTCAGACATGAAATGCTAATTTGGGAATTTGGAAATTCGTCAATTTGAAAATTGATAAAGCGTCAGAAATTGTTTCCTGATTTTCCAAATAAAAATGAAGGTGCGAATTTCGGAAAAAACTTCGTCAGTTCATAAGTTTATGAAGTGTTATTTTACTGAAAGGCTTGGTGTAAAATTCTTACCTTTGTGAAAAGTAGTCCGAGTCCGAATTGGCACACGGATGACACGGATGCAAGCAACACGGATTTACAAAGATATTTTTTAAAAATCTGTTTAAATCCGTGCTTGAAAATCCGTGTCATCCGTGTGCTACTGTCATCCGTATGCTATTTTAGCTCATACTTAAATCAACAACAACATAAGCAACACGGATTTACAAAGATATTTTTTAAAAATCTGTTTAAATCCGTGCTTGAAAATCCGTGTCATCCGTGTGCTACTGTCATCCGTATGCTATTTTAGCTCATACTTAAATCAACAACAACATGAATCCAACTATTGTAGTAACTGGCGGAACGAAGGGTATCGGAAAAGCAATTGCAGATAAATTTGCTCATAATAATTTTTCAGTAATCGTTTGTGCGAGAAATCCTCCGCAAAAACCAGCAGAAAATATCACCTATTTCCAAGCAGATTTATCTAAAAAAGAAGAGGTTCTCGCCTTCGCTGATTTTGTCAAAGCTCAAACTTCCAAAGTTGATGTTTTAGTCAATAACACTGGCTTTTTCCTCCCTGGACAAGTACATGACGAACCAGAAGGCACACTCGAAGCAATGATAAATACCAATCTTTATAGTGCATATCACCTCACGAGGGCATTAGTTGGCGGTATGATTCAAGAAAAATCGGGACATATTTTTACCATTTGTTCAACGGCAAGTATTACCGCTTACACGAACGGAGGTTCTTATTGTATCTCGAAATTTGCCTTGTTGGGCATGAGTAAAGTATTGAGAGAAGAATTAAAACCTCATAATATCCGAGTGACTTCTGTATTGCCAGGAGCAACCATGACGGATTCTTGGGCTGGAGTAGAAATTCCAGCAGAAAGATTTATGAAATCAGAAGACGTAGCCGAGGTAATTTGGGCAACCTTTATACTATCTAAAAATACCGTGATAGAGGAAATTCTGCTCCGTCCGCAATTGGGAGATTTGTGAAAACTAATTGTGATTAATGAATATTAGTAACGGGGATTCAATAAGTTCACCCATTACTACTCAATTATTTTAGTCCTCTTTTGAGGTAATAAAATCCTCATTATACGCTGTGTAACAGTTCCACTGGGGCTACTGTTTTACTACCTCAAAATAGAACAAAAATAATTGACTAATAATGGATGAACTTATTAAATTCCAGTTACTTAGGTTAGCTCCAAACAATTATAATCAGCCAAAACCACACTTTTTTGTCAGTTTTGGCTGATTATAAAAAATTATATCCAGCCAAAACCGCATTTTTTTATTGATTTTGGCTGGATATACAAAATTTCATGCTTGGCTTTAGGACTTATTTTAGCATCTGTTATTTCTATTTTTTAGACTTTTTAGTTTTTAAAAATAATGTTAATGATTTGATTAATAGTTGATTACAGATAATATCATTCACTCTAAAATTAAAATATGGATTCTTATTCAGTACTTAAAACAATACATAAAGTAGGACATCCTATCTCTGGAATCGTAAAAGGTTACAATAATTTCGGGAATATAGATAATTACGCAGGTTGTCATGTTGAAATGGAGACAGATTCTGTTTACAAATCAATTTTAACATACTGGAGAGAATCTTTCGTAAGTAAAGACCAATTGCTCCCAATAGGAAGCCGAATAGATATGGTTGTGGTAAATCATGTGGGTGGCACATTATATTTAAGCAATAATCCAGAAGATTTAAATGAATCGAGAATTAAACGATATCATGATTTTTATAAAGCAATCGAGAATCTTGAAGAAGGAATGATTGTGGAAGGTAAAGTAACAGCTTTGCCCAGATTTGGTATTTTTGTCGATTTAGATATACCTGCAACAATAGGGCTGATTGATATTGGACATACCTCCTTTAATGGAGGAGTACAACTACCACGTGATATGTCAAAATGGCCTCAAATCGGTGATTCAATAATTTGCGAAATTGCCTATTTCAGATTTTGCGGCTGTCAAATTGGATTAGGATGGTTGCCAGTTTAATCATTTACCTTCTCTCCCAAAAACCTAAATCCCATTCTAAATTCCTCCAAAAGAACTATATTTTCAAGTTTCGGGTTAATTATTTGACATTAGCAAATACAAAAATAACCCTCATGAAAGTACTATTACGTTACCTTAAACAATACAAACTCACCGTCCTCGGAGCA
>JAAFJL010000261.1 GCA_013298865.1 Cytophagales bacterium
TGTAAAATTGAATATTTCCAAATAATATACCTTATAATAAGATTCCAAAGACTATTTCGGAATATTATTTGGCGAAAAATTCTTTCAACTTTTAACTTTAGACTTTTTACACAACACCACGGAAGTTTTGAGAAACCGACACCTCGGAAACCTACACACAAATCATTACTTTTTTAGAAAATAATTTTCGTTATCTAATTCTTTATAACCCATTTTTTCAAACTCATTCTTGCTCATTTGATGACAACCTGTGCATGACATTTTAGAGTTTAACATGATTACATTCTGAGTGTTAATATTTTGATTATCAATAGGTTTATTAAAATCCGCTACGTTTTTACTGGCGTTTTGAATCCTGATTTCTAATTCAGATTTATAGGGCCATTCGTTATAACTATCGCTTTCTTTGGCTAAATTATAAATCCTGATTCCCTCCTTTACTTCTCCATTTTTGATAAGCATATCTCCCCAATTCATACAAAAACCTTCCCAGTTGTGCGGTACTGTCCAACTATTCCAACAAGCCCGATAAATTAAAGGGTCTTTCGATTTTCTGATTTTTTCGATAGCTGCCTTATAATCTGTCTTTTTAGTATCTTTTTCGCAGGCACAATCATCGATGGTTTCGTATTGCCAATCTATGCCTTTTTTGAATTTCTCATCAGATTTATCCAAATTACTGAACAAATACCCCAACGTGAATTTATTAAACTGGGGCCACATTTTGATTGATTTTAAACCAGTGTAGTATCCTTCTGTCTGGATTTTTTTATTCTTCAATTGGTCGCCTTCTATCATGCTTATATCTGCCAAAAAGCCAACGACTCTTGGGTCGTGCGGATTCATGAGATAGGCTTCTTCAAAGTATCTTTTGGATAAAAAAATATGTTCGATGGTTGAAGGATTGGCAGTTTTTATTCGCTGACGCTCAGACAAAGCCCAAATATGAACAAAGCCCAAATGGACAGTGATTTTTAAATCATTAGGATTTTCTTGGAGAGCTAAATTGAGTTTTTCAACTATTTTCGGAATACTGTCATAATTTCCTTGATGGTAATTATCCCAAAAATATTTGTTCGCCTCTACGGCTAAGGGCGTTTCGGTGGTACTATATTCTTTGGGGGCGATAAAAAGCGGAACAATTGTTGAACACGCTGTAAGAAAGGCGATTACGGAAAAAATAGCAACTTTTTTCATAGAGATTTTCAAGGTTTTAAAGAAATGTACGCTATTAGTTTTTCAAATAGCGTACATTCCTTTGTTTTGAGAGGTTATTTAGAGAAATTAAAATCTCTTTCTTGGGCTTACTGAAAATTTATGGGATTTAAGAATCACGTGTCAATTTTGAGAAACTGACACCAAGGGAGACTCCACGAAATCACCCATTTTTAATTCTTAATTTTCAATTTTACATTAATTATTGTCTGTCTTTACTTCTGCTTTCCATTTGTTGTTTTTGTAATCAGAATCCACTAAAGTTTCGTCCGGGTCGATTGTTACAGATTTTAATTCTTCGGTAGTATTTACTTGGAATTTCCAAGTTGGACCTCTGAACCAAATCTCTACGGGCAATTCTACTCTACCTTTTTTGCCTGTTACAGTTTCGTACTCAACAACCGCAGGCATTGGCATTTTTTCGAGGTTTTCAATCGTGATAATTGCTCCTTTTGTAGCATCACCTCTGTTGTAGCGAACATCTTTTACAGCTTGGTCAATTTTGAATAATTCATAAAACCAACTTTTCCAAAACCATCCTAAATCTTCACCTGCGGCGTCTTCCATCGTCTTAAAGAAATCATAAGGCGTTGGGTGTTTGTATGCCCAGCGTTGTGTATATGTACGGAAGGCATAATCGAATCGTTCTTTACCCAAAACCTGCTCACGAAGCATCCTGTAACCGATTGCAGGCTTGAAATATGCCTCAAAACCCAAATTTGATTCTTGAAGAACATCAGGTAAATTCATTATTTTTTCCGTATTTGGTCTATAAATATACGGAGCAAAACGGTTCATTTTCCCAGTAAAACGGTCAGCACTTTTATACTCTCCATTATTGAAAGCCGCCGTTGAAAGTGTATTGATAAAAGTGTTCATTCCTTCGTCCATCCAAGCAAATTTTCTTTCATCTGCTCCTACAATCATCGGAAACCAAGTATGTCCCATTTCGTGGTCTGTTACGCCCCAAAGGTCTGCATTTTTTGCTTTATGTCCACAAAAAGTCATGCCTGGATATTCCATTCCGCCACAAGTTCCTGCTACATTTACTGCCACTGGGTACGGGTATTCCAATAGATAATTCGAGTAAAATTCAATACAACCTTTCACATATTCTGTCGAACGATTCCAACTATCATTGGTAGCACTTTCTTCTGGATAAGCCGACATCGCCATTGATTTTTTTCCACTTGGCAAATTCATTTTACAGGCATCTACAATGAATGCTTTTGAACTTGCCCAAGCGACATCACGAGAATTTTTCATTCTGAATTTCCAAGTGATTGTTGGTTTGCTCGGACGAGAATTGGCTTCTTTTACTTCATTGGAAGTTCTAATCATCACCGTTTTGTCGCTACTCATTGCTTGTGTAAGGCGAGTTAATTGTGTGGCTGTCCAACATTCTTGTGGATTCAACAATTCACCAGAACCCACTACAATATGACTTGCAGGAGCCGTGATACTGTATTCATAGTCGCCGTATTCGCAGAAAAACTCTCCTGCACCCAAGTACGGAAAAGTATTCCAGCCTTCAATATCGTCGTAAACGCACATCCGAGGATACCATTGTGCGATTTCGTAAACTATTCCATTTTTAGTGTCCAACATTCCCATTCTGTCTGAACCTTTCTTTGGAATTTTGAAAGAATACGCAATTTTCACTTTGATTTTGTCGCCTTTATCGCCCAAAGGTTCCGCCAAACGTACTTGCATACGAGTATCCGTCACGACATAATCACCAGCAGAAATTTTTCCTTTTTGTTCTACTTGAACAGATTTTAGTTCAAAACCTCCCTCAAAGGCATCGTCTCCACCAAAACGGCTACCAGAAACACTTTTCATGGCTGCACTTCTCGATTTTGAATTGAACTGATTTTGATCCATCTGCAACCATAGAAAAGACAACTTGTCTGAACTATTATTGGTATAAGTAATTTCTACTTCGCCCGTGATAGTATTTGCGACATCATCGAAGGCTACATTGATTTTATAGTCCGCTTTGTTTTGCCAATACATTACGCCTGGAGCACCCGTTCCGCTACGAGTCGGACTCATGATTTGGTATTGAAACAGGGGATTAAAAACTTCGTGCTGGTCGAATACTGATTTCTTGGGTTCAGGTTTCTTTTCTTCTTGAGCAAAAACGCTCAGAGAAATAGAAAGTAATAAAATGTTAAGAATGAGTTTTTTCATTGGTGAAAGTATAATTTGAAAATTTGAGAATATGTCAATTTGAAAATTCAAGATTTTCGATGATGCAATTTATCGAAAAAATCAATAATAATCGGTTCAATTACATTTTTTGTCGTAGCACTCATCCAGAGGATTGTTGTATCATGACCCGTGGAACGGTTGGGGTTTGGATTCTTCTAAATGACTTTAAAGCTCAACCGTACCACGGATGCTGTATAAATTTTAGTCTAAAACTTTTCACTTATAGATTTTCAACTCTTTACACAAACAATCCACTTCCAGATTCCTTCAATTCACTCCCAAATTTCAGTAGTTCGTCTGAAAAATGTTCTTTTCGACTGCCATTTCTACTTGTTTTGAATCATAATTAAACAAAACAAGCACAGTCATGAAAAATCTATTCATATCAATCAACTTATTGTTAATCACTACTTTGTCATTCGGACAAACAACTTTAAAAGGAAAAGTTATTGACGAAAAAGGTAATCCATTGGCTGGAGCAAATATCATGATAAAAGGAACTTACGATGGTTTCACGGCTGATACTGATGGAAAATTCAGTTTCAAGACTTATGAAAAAGATACTGCCAGATTGATTTGCTCTTTTGTAGGTTTTGAGCCTTTTCAGAAATTGATAAAATTGACCGAACCTGAAATAGAATTGACGTTGAAACTCAGAGAAAATGCTTCGGAACTCAATACCGTTACCGTTACGGCTGGAACTTTTGAGGCTTCGGATGCCAAGAAAACTACCTTTATCAAACCTTTAGACATTGTAACTACTGCGGGTGGCGGGGCTGATATTACACAAGCAATGACTTTGCTTACTCCTGGAATGCAACGTAATGGCGAGTCAACGGGGATGTTTGTGCGGGGTGGTTCGGCACAAGAAGCTAAGATTTTAATTGATGGATTAACCGTACAAAATGCTTATAATACTCCTGCTCCAAATGTTGCTGCGAGAAGCCGTTTTACTCCGTTTCAGTTTAAAGGTTCTGCTTTCTCTACGGGTGGATATTCGGCACAATATGGTCAGGCGTTGTCGGCAGTTTCATTAATGAATACCTTAGATTTAGCACCCATTACTGAACAAACTATCAACCTTAACTTAGCAGGAATCTCTTATGGAAAGACATATCTAATTGATAATCAGTCCATTGGTTTTACTGCTAATTACAATAATCTTACGCCTTTGTTTTCAGTTTATCCACAAAATATCAAATGGAATCATGTTCCTGAGTACATTAATTTATCAACTTCGTACCGATTAAGACCTTCGGCTGCTCAGGTTTTTAAGTTTGATGCCGTTTATGGTGGTAGTAAATCTGGCATGGAATTCAATAATTCTGACAATGGTTTAAACCCTACTTCTTTTAACCTAAAAAATCAAAATCTTTTGCTAACGAGTACCTACCAAAATGCTTTGGACAAAGAAGCCCATTGGACAATGAAAGTTGGCGGTTCGTATTCGTATAATTTTGATGATATGAAAATTGGGCTTTTAGGACTCGAAAAAACCGAAGAACGAACTCAGGCAAGAATTACTTTCACCAGAGATTTAGGCAATAATTCTAACCTTGTTTTTGGTTCAGAAAATCATTATGCACGCTATGGTTTCGGGATTGATAAATCTTCTTTTGAAAAGAACGCCATTTATCATTATTCCGCTAATGACATTTTTTCATCTTCTTTTGTAGAATCTGAATTTTACGTAACTCGTCGTCTTGCTGGGCGGGTAGGTTTACGTAGCGAATATTCTTCTTTGGCAACTGGTGCTAATCTCGCTCCAAGATTTTCTTTGGCATACAAAACGGGAGCTTATAGTCAAGTATCTTTTGCAGGAGGAAATTTCTACCAAACTCCTGATTATCAATACTATTACACCAATAAAAATTTAGGATTCGAGAAGGCTTCGCACTTGGTTCTGAACTACCAAATCATGCGAAATGAGCGTACTTTTAGAATAGAAGCATACAGTAAAAAGTATGAAAATTTAGTAAGAGAATATCCTACAAAAGAGGGCTATTTTAATACCAATGCTTTGCGTTTTCCCGATGGAAAAACTGATAATTCTGGCTA
>JAAFJL010000262.1 GCA_013298865.1 Cytophagales bacterium
GTTAGACAAAAACGTAAAATCAGGAGCAATTAAAATCTTCGTAAAATCACTAAAATTATTAAACAAAGGCACAGTAACCATGTGAATTGGAGAGTTACCCAAGAAATAATCAGGTCTGTAAATTGCATACATTTCATTGATAAAAATACCAAGACCTACCGCAATTAGGGAGGCTGGGACAGCTTGGAAAAATGCAATTTTCTTCTTGGCTAATCTTTCCCAAATAAGCATCAGCACTAAACAAGCTATGGTAATATTGACTGCCCCATAATTAAAATCAACAAACGAGCGAATTAATTCTGTAATAGTATTCTGATTATCAGCTACTTGTTCAAATTCAAACTCTCCCTCATAATCTCTATCATCGCCCAAAGCATGGGGGATTTGTTTCAGAATAATTACAATTCCTATGGCAACTAACATTCCTTTGATGACGCTGTCGGGAAAGAAAGCACTGAGTCGTCCACCTTTTAAATATCCAAAAACTAACTGTAATACTCCCGCCAAAATAACGGCAACTAAAAAGCCCTGATATGAGCCTAAATCTTTGATGGCAGTAAAAACGATAATGGTCAAGCCAGCCGCTGGTCCACTCACTGAAACCTCAGACCCTGACAAAAAACCAATGACAATTCCGCCAATGATTCCTGCGATTAATCCAGAAAAAAGCGGTGCTCCCGAAGCAAGGGCAATACCCAAGCATAGTGGAAGTGCAACCAGAAATACAGAAATACCTGATTTCCAGTCATTTTTAAAAAATGATTGTTGATAAGATTTTAAATCTTGCATAGTGATTATTATACGTTAGTAAATGTTCGATTCTTGTGAAAGCGAATGATATTTTAATCCATAAAGCGTTAATAATCAAGCTCGTGGGGGAGGCGTAACGATTTCGTAAATTCCTTGTAGTAAGGAGTTTATCGAGAAATTTGTAGAGATTTTATTCAGATTTTCTGTAAAATAGAACTCAAAATTCTTCAACAAAGGAGATGATTGATCAACGACGTAATCATCCGTAAAACTATCAGACTCATTAGATTTTGTTTTTGAATCTGAATCTTCTTCGATGTCAAAATCTTTCGAGATTGAAGATTGTGTGAGGAGGTTGAGATAAAATTTTTCACAAGTATTCAATGCTGTAACATGAAATGTGAGCAACACGCATAATATTTTAAAATATGTCCGTGAAAAATTTAGCATAAAGTAAAGTTAGTTATAAATAAATAACCCCCAAACTTTTTGAAGAGTTTGAGGGTTATTACGATTTTTATTTTCAATTCTTCCGTGCTGCCGATTCATGCTCAGAAACGGCAGTATGGTTTTCGTGTCCAATGATTGTAACTGTGCCGCCAGATTGTTCATACTCTTGTTTGTAACGATGAAGATTTTCCATCACAGAATGGTCTATCATCTTGGTATTTTTGAGGTCAATAGTTACCTTAAATCCAGGTGGGATAGCTTCTAATTTGTTCTTGATACCCATGTAGTTACTAAAAACGGCTGATTTATCAATTTCTACCAAATATTCATCGTCTGTAAACGAGACTTCAGTTGGAGCTTTAAAAATTGTCTTCAACAAATCCCATTCTATGATATTGATTAACATTTGTAGGATAATCCCAGCGGCGATTCCGACCAATAAATCTTCATAGAGTGTAAAGAAAATGGTTACTAAAAATATCGCCAATTGCTCTTTACCGATTTTGAAAGTATTGATAAACTCACGGGGATGGGTCAATTTAATCCCTACCGTTATCAACATTGCCGCCAGTGCAGTATTTGGAATTAACTCAATCAAATGAGAAGCCGCCAACAAGAAAATCAAGATAAAAAATCCATGAAAGAAGTTTGCCCAACGGGTTTTTGCTCCATTACTTACGTTGGAAGAACTACGAGCCACTTCCGAAATCATGGGTAATCCACCCAAAATAGCTGTCAAAGTATTGCCAATACCAATGGCAACAATGTCTTTATTTGCATCTGATTTGCGACGGTAAGGGTCTAACATATCAATGGCTTTTACAGTCAATAAAGATTCCAAAGTACCCACGACAGCAAACATCATCACATATTTAACGAATATTCCTGTTTGTAAATAGCCCCCGAAATCAACGTTTACTTTTACATTATCCAACAAATTTCCGATATGTACAAGTGCGTAGGCAGGTTCTGTTCTCTGAAAGTCAATGAATAATTCGGCAGGAATCGCAATGATTAAAACTACGAGTGGAGCAGGGATTTTTTTGATGATTGGATGTTTTATATATTTCCAACCCAACATAATGATTAGACTGACAACTCCAATTAAAGTGGCTTGGGGGTTGAGATTCAAGATAAAGTTCGGAATCGAACCTAATAATTCAAAAGGGCTTTTACCTCTGGTAGTAGCGGGATTTATTTCCAATAAAATAGGAATTTGTTTGGAAATAATGATAATTCCGATGGCTGCCAACATTCCGTGAATAGCTGAAAGTGGGAAGAAATCAGCTAATTTACCTAATTTCAAAACGCCAAAAAGGATTTGGACAAGCCCCGCCACGACCATTGCTCCGAGGGCTAAATGCCAACCCGTTTCGCCACCACCAAAGTCATTGACAGCCCCCGCCACAATCACAATCAGACCAGCGGCAGGTCCTTTGATGGTAAGTCGTGAACCTGAAAACAAACTCACCACAAGTCCGCCAATAATGGCAGTGATGAGTCCCATAATTGGAGGGAATTCAGAGGCTTTGGCAATACCCAAACTCAAAGGCAAAGCCAATAAAAAGACGATAAAACCAGAAATAGCATCGGTTGAAAAGTTTTCCTTCAAGCCTTCGATACCATCTTTGGGGAGAGATAATTTATTATTAATTTTCATGATAAAAAGTTTGCCGAAGCTCGGTTGGGGGTAAGTGGTTATAACTTTGCTAACCAAATCATCCAAACTTTAACGTATTACAATTGACTTGCAAAAATAACCCGAAAATTTTAGAATTTTTGGGTTGGTAAACATTACTCTTATTTTTATGATTTTCATAGGGGAAATTATAAAAATAAGAGTAACACTTAACTTCCCGAAAGTTATTTCTACTTTCGGGAAGTTCCTTGAAGTCAAATACGGTACGTTTAAACTTACAATTTCCCTAAATTCAAAATATTCATCGAAGTATTCCTTTCGAGAAACTACCGCCAGCCACCCCCCAAAGCTCTATAAATATTCACCTCAGCGTTTAGTTGTTTTTTCTTGATTTCCATCAAATCCATTTTTGCTTCAAGGGCTTCTCGTTGTGTAAGCAAAACTTCGTTGTAATCGGCTCGGGCTGTTTTGAAAAGGTCATTGGATATTCCGATAGAATTACTCAAAATATCCACCTGATTTGACTTCGTTTTATAGCTCTCCGTATAATTTTGATTACCCGATAGCTGATTTGTTACTTCTAAATAGGCGTTCAATACTACTTGCTCGTACCTATACACTGCCTGAATTTGCCTTTCGTTGGCATTATAATAATTGGCTTTAATCGCATTTTTATTGATTAAAGGAGCTGTCAAATCTCCTAAAATATTAAAAGCAATAGATTTGGGATTGATTAAATAAATCGGGTTAAACGATTGTAAACCCAAACCCGCCCGAAGCGTAATATTTGGATAAAAATTAGCTCTTGCTACGACAATGTCTAATTTTGCCGCTTCTAATTCTTGTTCCGCTTGACGAATATCAGGACGGTTACTCAATAATTGTGAGGGAATTCCATCCGAAATTTTTAGAAATTGAACCGCATTCATATTTGCAGAATTACGCTTGATAGGCTTTGGATACCTTGCTGCCAAGAAATTGATGTGGTTTTCAGTTAGTACAATTTGTTGCTGAATCTCAAATTTTAGATTTTCAGTATTAAGCAACTGTGCCATGAAACGATTGACTGCCAATGAATTAACTCGTGCAGCCTGTTTTTGTACTTTCACGATTTCGAGAGCATCTTTCTGAATCGCAATATTTTGCTCTACCGTTTCTAACTGATTATCCAAGACAATTAACTCATAATAGGAATTTGCGATTTCGGCAATGAGGTTTGTTATCATAAAATTTCTGCCCTCTATGCTTGCCAAATACCGTTTTGAGGCGGCATCTTTGGCATTGTGCAGTTTTTTCCAAACGTCAGCCTCCCAAGAAAAATTTGCCATAGCATACTGGTCACCCAAGAAATGAGGGACTTCGTCCGCTCTGGTTTTCAAATCTTCTTCTCCCAATCCATTCAGGGTATATTTCCCTGAATGCTCCACACCCAAACCAGCACCCAAATTCACGAAAGGCTTATATTCCCCCTTGCGTGCCATGATTTCATTTCGAGTGATTTCGATTTCTCGAAACATCATGTTTAATTCTTGGTTGTTTTTTAGGGATTCGTCAATCAATTCGGTCAAATTGCTGTCAGTAAAATAATTCTTCCAAACAATAACCTCGGCTCTGATTGTATCGCCATTTGATTTGTATTTATCTGGTAATGAGTTTGTTACCGTTTTTGTTGGCAAGTTTTCTACTTTGCAACTATTCAGTCCAATGATAAAAATCAAAAAGAGACTGAATTTTATTTCCGCTTTATTTTCCATTTTTCTTCAAAAATTTTGAAATTAATCTTTTGAGTTTGCTCACTTCAACTTCTGACTCGTCACCTACTAAATCTTCGCTCAATGAAACGACGGCTTCGTCTTTGATGAGTTTTTTGCCTTCGGTCAATGTTCCAAAAATGTAATACAGCCCAGGGACAACCAATACTCCGAAAATTGTTCCGAATAACATTCCACCCATAGCCGATGAACCAATGGTTTTGTTACCAACCGCACCTGCACCGCTGGCTCTAACTAAGGGAATCAAACCTGCAATAAAGGCGAAAGAAGTCATCAAAATAGGTCTGAAACGTTCTTTTGCTCCTTCGATGGCAGCTTCGAGAACGGTCATCCCTTCGTTGTGTTTCTGTACGGCAAACTCTACAATCAGTACCGCATTTTTACCCAAAAGCCCAGTGAGCATAATTAAACCAATTTGAGCAAAAACATCATTACTCAATCCCATCATTTTTAACATTAAAAATGAGCCAAAAATACCGGGAGGTAAAGAAAGAATTACCGCAAGTGGCAACAGAAAACTCTCATACTGTGCTGCCAAAATCAAATAAACAAAGAATATAACCACCAAGAAAATGAGAATTGCCTCATTGCCTCTACGGGCTTCGTCATACGACAATCCCTCCCAAGCTATGTCATAACCTTTGGGCAAAGTATTTTCTGCCACTTCCCGAATGGTCTTGATGGCATCACCCGAAGTATATCCTGGGGCAGGTATTCCATTGATTAGAGCCGAGGTGTATAAGTTATATCGGGTTATCTCGTTAGGTCCTTGTGTTTTTTTGATGGTCATAAAAGCTGAATAAG
>JAAFJL010000264.1 GCA_013298865.1 Cytophagales bacterium
AGCAGACCATGCCGTAGAGGTAAGTCGTGAATTAGGGTTTCCGTTATTGGTTCGTCCTTCGTATGTATTGGGCGGGCAATCAATGAAAATTGTGATTAACGAAAAAGAATTAGAGCAACACGTTGTTGATATTCTCAGGGATATTCCAGGCAATAAAATTTTGCTCGACCATTTCTTGGAAAACGCCATCGAAGCCGAAGCTGATGCTATTTGTGACGGCGAAGACGTTTATATCATCGGAATCATGGAACATATCGAACCCGCAGGTATTCACTCGGGTGATTCTCACTCGGTTTTACCTCCGTTCGATTTGTCAGAAAATGTAATAAAGCAGATTGAAGATCATACCAAAAAAATTGCTATTGCTCTGAAAACCAAAGGGTTACTAAATATCCAGTTTGCCGTGAAAAACGAAATTGTGTATATTATCGAAGCCAATCCGAGAGCTTCACGGACAGTACCATTTATCTGCAAAGCATACCAAGAACCGTATGTAAATTATGCAACGAAAGTAATGTTAGGAGCAAAAGTGAAAGATTTCGATTTCCAACCCAAGAAAAAAGGCTGGGCAATTAAGATTCCAGTATTCTCATTCAATAAATTCCCGAATGTAAATATGGAATTAGGACCCGAAATGAAATCGACAGGCGAGGCAATTTATTTCATAGATTCCCTAAAAGATGATTTCTTCCGAAAAGTTTACGGAGAACGAAATTTATATCTTTCGAGATAACGATTTTGTAAAAGCCCTTCAATTCGATTATTGAGGGGCTTTTTTGATTTCACAGAAAGATTAATTAGTTTAGTATTATGAAAACATCAACTAAAAATACACAGTCAGGTTATACTTTTACGAAAGCTACATATAACCCCGCACTTGATTACTTAGAAGGTAAGGTTCTTTTCAAAGAAAAACTCGAAAGAGCTGCAGAAACCTTAAAAAAATATGGTTTGCCAAAAGAAATTATGGAGAAATTTCAAAAAGAACAAAGTAAATAGAAATGGGAAAACCTTGAATATTATTTAGCTCTTTCATACTCAAACAGTTATATCAACAAAAGCCTTCTGAAATTCATTTTCAGGAGGCTTTTGTTCTTACATCCCTCTTCAAATCAGTTTGTAATTCTTGGAAGTATCGGTTAACTTCACTAATAAAAAATGTATTTACAAAAAATCAGTTTGACCAATTTTAAAAGCTATGAATCTGAAAATTTTCAGTTTTCAGAAAGGGTCAACTGTGTAGTTGGGGAAAATGGTTGTGGCAAAACGAACCTTTTAGACGCCATTTATTTCCTGGCTTTAACCAAAAGTTCGATTAGTAATCAAGATGCTCTAAGTATCGGTCATGAAGCTGATTATATGATAATTGAGGGAGAGTTTAAGGCTTCTTTGGGAGCTACCCTTATCACCTGTTCTCTCCAGCGTGGACAAAAGAAGGCGGTTTTGCATGATAAAAAACATTATGAAAAAATCTCTGACCACATCGGGCGGTATCCTGTCGTGTTGATGGCTCCGAATGATAGCGATATTATTCGAGAAGGTAGCGAGGAAAGGCGGAAGTTTTTTGATGGTGTAATGGCACAATTAGATAGCCAATACCTTGAAAATTTGCTAAATTACAATCGTTTATTGGCACAAAGAAATTCACTTTTGAAGCAGTTTGCAGAAAGAAACTATTATGATGAAGACCTTCTGGATGTCTATTCTGAGCCATTGGTAGAATATTCTTTGAAATTATATGAAGCCCGAAATCAATTTATCACAAAATATTTTCCTATATTCAAAAAACATTACGCCAATTTATCGGATAACCGTGAGGAGGTTTCTTTAATCTATGAATCCGAGTTGAGTGGAAATGATTTCAGAACTGTTTTTCAGCAAAATCGAAGGCGAGATTTGGCTGCTCAACGCACCACAATGGGAAGTCATAAAGATGATTTTATCTTTGAAATTAACAGTTTTGCTTTGAAGAAATTTGGTTCTCAGGGTCAACAAAAATCTTTTTCAATTGCCTTGAAATTAGCTCAATTCGAGATGCTTGCTTTGGAAAAAGGAAAACAGCCTTTGTTACTATTAGATGATATTTTTGATAAACTCGATGACCGCCGAATTCAACAATTATTAAATATGATGGTGGATGGGACTTTTGGACAAGTTTTTGTAACAGACGCACGTCCAGAAAGAACAAGGCAACTCCTTGAAAATCTGAAAGTTGAGGTCAAATATTTTAATATTGGTGCATATCGGTGAACGGTAAATATCGGTACACGGTGAACGGTAAAATATCAGTACATGGTTCGCCATAAATGTCTCTTTGTAAAATATAAATTTTTATGAAACCATTGAATATGACCCGTAAACCGTTCACCATTTACCGTGTACCAAGATAACCCTTTTTTAAAATGAAACGTCGTAATTTTCTTCAAACAACTGCTTCAACTGTAATGCTTTCTTCGCTTTTGGTAGAAGAAAGTTTTGCTCAATCCAAAGGTTTTCCAATGGTAATTTCTACTTGGAAAAATGAAAAAGCTAACGAAGCTGCTTGGGCAACGCTCCAGAAAAAAGGGAGTGCTTTAGATGCCGTTGAAGCAGGTGCGAGAATTCCCGAAGCTGACCCCAATGATACCTCTGTGGGCTATGGTGGTTTTCCAGATAGAGATGGTCATGTGACACTCGATGCTTGTATCATGGACGAAAAAGGCAATGCTGGTTCGGTAACTTTTTTGGAAGGAATCATGCACCCAATTTCAGTAGCGAGAGCAGTGATGGAGAAAACCCCTCATGTAATGCTTTCGGGTGAGGGAGCGTTGCAATTTGCTCTTTCTCAGGGCTTTAAGCAAGAAAATTTATTAACTGAAACTGCCAAAAAGGCTTGGAAAGAATGGCAAAAAGAAGCTAAATACGAACCTAAAATCAATATCGAACGCCATGATACCATCGGGCTTTTGGCATTGGGAAATCAGGGTGAAGTTTCTGGGGCGTGTACTACAAGCGGGCTGGCATTCAAAATGCACGGTAGAGTTGGGGATTCGCCAATTATTGGTGGAGCAGTTTTTTGTGATAATGAAGTAGGTGGGGCTTGTGCCACAGGTTTAGGGGAATTCGTGATGAAAACTTTAGGCTCTTTCCTAATTGTTGAATTGATGCGAAACGGAAAATCTCCTCAAAAAGCCTGCGAAGAAGCCATCATGCGAATCGTGAAACGTTATAAATACAAAGAATTCCAGATTGGCTATTTAGCAATTGATAAAAAGGGACAATACGGAGCGTATTCTATCCAAAAAGGCTTTAGTTTTACACTCACAAAAAATGGAGTAACTAAGGTTTTTGAGGCAGATTATTATATGAAGAATTAGCGAGAATTAAAAATTAAAAGTGTAAAATTAAAAATTTAATACTCTGTAAGTCAGAGAGTTACAGGTTAATTCATTAAAAAACCATTACAACTCTAAAAATCCACATTCAATTTCATGGAAATCCAAAACCCTATCAAATCATCTAACAAGAAGCCCAAAATTTTGATTGAAGCTGCTTGGGAAACCTGTAATCAAGTCGGTGGGATTTATACCGTAATTCGGACAAAAGTGCCTTCCATGGTAGAGAAATGGGGAGAAGACTACTTCCTGATTGGTCCATATTTTCCACAAACTGCTTCTGCTGAATTTGAACCCATTCAGGATTTAGATGATTCTGTTCTGGGAAAAGCTATCCAAAAAATGCGTTCGATGGGACTGAGTGTACACTATGGATATTGGCTAATTACAGGAAAACCCAGAATTGTACTTTTTGATTTTTGGGCAACTTTAGAAAAAATAGATAGTCTTAAAAAAAACCTTTGGGATAATCATCAAATCCCTACGGTTAATACGGAAGATATTGTAAATCAGGTAATTGCATTCGGAGAAATGGTCAGGATTTTTCTAACTGAACTCGCCAATGACCAGCAAGCTAAAACTGATATTATTGTACATTTCCATGAATGGATGGCAGCTACGGCTGTGCCAGATTTGAAAAAAGATAAGGTAAAAATAGCCTCTATTTTCACGACTCACGCTACCATGTTAGGGCGTTATTTGGCAGGAAACGTAAATAATTTTTATGATAAATTAGCCACTTTTGACTGGAAAAAAGAATCACAGCACTACGGAATCGAAACCCAAGTGACTTTTGAACGAGTAGCGGCTCATGCCTGTAATGTCATGACGACGGTTAGTGATATTACCGCCAAAGAATGTGAACACCTTTTGGGTAAAGTACCTGATTTAATTTTACCAAATGGTCTGAATATCACTCGATTCTCGGCAATGCACGAGCATCAAAATCTTCATTCTCGTTATAAAGCACAAATTGATGAATTTGTGATGGGTCATTTCTTCCAAAGTCAGCCTTTTAACTTAGAGAAAACGCTGTATTTCTTTACTTCGGGAAGGTACGAATTCTCGAATAAAGGCTACGATATTACGCTGGAAGCATTGGCGAGATTGAACTGGAAAATGAAACAAGCCAAGATTGATAAGACAATTGTTATGTTTTTTATCACGAAACAACCTTATCATTCTATCGACCCAGAAGTGCTGCATTCTCGTGCCGTGATGGACGAAATTCAGGAAACCTGCAAGGCAATTGAACAACAAATTGGAGAAAAACTTTTTAGTGCATCGGCATCAAGTTCTGATTTGAAATTGCCCGATTTGAACCAATTCGTAGATGAATACTGGCGTTTGAGGCTTCGTAGAACAATTCAGACTTGGAAAAACAACAAGCGTCCGAAAGTTGTAACGCATCTTTTGAAACAACCAGACGGTATTACTGATTTTACAGAAAAGGCAAATCTGATGAACAATCCAGACGATAAAGTAAAGATTGTTTATCATCCAGATTTTATTGTTTCTACCAATCCGCTTTTCGGACTCGACTACGGGCAGTTTGTACGGGGTTGTAATTTGGGCGTTTTTCCGAGTTATTACGAACCTTGGGGTTATACACCTTTGGAATGTATCGCTCGTGGAGTACCAACTATTACTTCTGACCTTTCTGGTTTTGGGGATTATATGATGCAAATTATGAAGGACTACGAACAATGGGGCGTAATGGTAGTGAATCGGCAGACGCAGGATTTCCACCAAGCAGCAGAACAATTGTCGGAAATGCTTTTGAAATTCGTGAAACAAACTCAACGAGAACGCATCACCCAAAGAAACAGAGTAGAAAGCATTTCGGATACCTTCGATTGGTCGAATCTCCGTGCCTACTATGATACCGCACACGATTTGGCTTTGAAAAGAAGGAAGTAAGAGTTTT
>JAAFJL010000265.1 GCA_013298865.1 Cytophagales bacterium
TTATTTCCTTACGAATAGCTAACGGTGTGGCTTGTCCCATCTATTTTGAATTTAACAATATGTCAAAGAACGAAAAACTAAGTCTTTATGTCTATACTAAATCTAAAACTTAAAGACGGACAGCAAGTTTTAAAAATTAAGGATGAGTCTAAGAAAATTCGGTAAATTGCTTTTGCTAATAAAATTTCATGTATAAAACTGTTCAAACAATCTTCATACTTTCTGTCATTACTTTCTCAGGGTTGATGTTTACGAAAATCATTCCCTATTTGGGTTTGTCGGACGACTTGGGTTTTCTTTCCACAAAAACGGATGAAGTAATTACAAAAAAATACTACCTTTTGGCGTTTTATATCCACATCACGAGTAGCTTTTGGGTAATGTTAGGTGGAATTTTTCAGTTTATTAATGTCCCTTTCGGAAGGTATCACAAAGTTTTAGGTAAAATATATGTAGCATCTGTACTATTTTTGGCAGCACCTTCGGGTTTAGTTTTGGCATTTTTTGCTAATGGCGGTATTACTGCAAAAGTTGGCTTCACGATGCAATGTCTTGTTTGGTGGCTCGTTAGTTATAAAGCTTTTCGAGAAATAAAAAATCAACAATGGCTCGCTCATACGCAATGGATGATTAGGAGTTATGCAGTTACACTGGCAGCGATGAGTCTAAGAATTGGGAGTTATTTGATGGTTTATTTCTTCCAAACAAAACCTATTGAAACCTACTTGACAGTTACATGGCTGTCTTGGGTCGGGAATTTATTAATAGCTGAAATACTGATTACCAATGGTTTAGGAGAATATTTGATTAAGAAATTGAAAGTAAAAATATAGTCTTATAAAAATAATAAGCTCATGAAAAAAATACTCTATGTCGCATTGCCAATCATGATTTTGGTAGTTTATGCTTGCTCACGGAGGGGTGAAAACTCTAAGCCCAACCTAAAATTAATGACCCATAAAGAGGCAATTGATACCATGAGGCAGGTTACACAGCAATTGCCAATAGTAGAAGAAATCATGGAAAACGGTGCACCGCCCATTCCTTTGAAAATTGTGAAAGAAGTTCCGCAAACGGCTTTCGAGAAAATTGATTTCTCGGATTTATTATGTAGCCCCGATGAAGACGCTGTACAATACGGCAGAAGATTCGATGGTTTTTATGGTAAAGATAACTACCGAATAGAAATGTATTTCGGGAAAGTAACACAAGACCCAAACCGTAAAAATGTCTATTTAGTTGAAGGAAAAAGTAGGTATAAAAAAACGATTATACCTTTTGAAGGAGAAATTGTTTTTGATAAAGCTACGCTAATCAAAGACCCAAATACAGAAGAAGAAGCTGGGAAAATAACAAAGACGGCAATTCCGATGAAAACAAACGAATTTGTTTCTCTTGAAGGAAAATTTACGCTAAAAGAAGATGCTCGTTTGAATAGTTCGGGAGTTTTTGAAGGGAAAGTTTTCTTGGAATTCAATACAACAGAATTAGATGATACTCAACTTTGGTTTTATTCTCCTGAATCAAAAGCACAAGGCGGGGGCTTTAAATTTGATGGCAATTGGACAAGCTACAAAACGGGTTCTCAGAAGCATATTGTTTGGGCAAAAGATATTTTTAATTTCGCAGATTCTATTCTTGAAAAATTTAGTATCGGCGAAAGAGAAGTAGAAATCAACCCAAAATATAGGCATCTCGGCTGGGACAAATACTGGGAAAACAACGAATGGTGGAGTGATGCGAAAGTAGTACAATAGCGTTGAGATATGAGCATTGAGCTTTAAGATATTTAGAACCGAAGAAGAGAAAAATAAAATTTATTCTCTAAAGCCCTGACAAGTCAAATCCTGTCAGGGTTTTTTGTGTTTTTGGTGTATTTTTGTAAAAATATAAATTTGAAAATGGCATTAGATCAAGAATTTGACGAAGAAATAGAAGAGGGTGAAAAAGAAATGACTTTTATAGACCACCTCGAAGAATTACGGTGGCATATCATAAGGTCATTAATTGCAATTGTGGTTTTCACATTGGCGGCATGGGTTTACATGAAAGATATATACAAGAATATCATCATGGCACCTACTCACCCTGATTTTTGGACAAACAGAATGCTTTCTAAATTAGCTGATATTACTGGAATAGAAGGTTTACGTTTCAAAGCAGCTGACTTCGGTCTTATCAGTCGTGAGGTTTCGGGGCAGTTCATGATGGCACTTACACAGTCGGTTATCGTGGGATTATTGTTTACTTTCCCCTACTTTTTTTGGGAAGTTTGGCGATTTGTAAAACCAGGTCTCAAAGACACCGAACGCAAGGCAGCACGTGGAGCAGTTTTCTGGGTTTCGTTATTGTTTTTTATGGGTGCAACATTTGGGTACTACGTAGTTTCGCCGATGGCAATTAACTTTTTGGCAAGTTTCAAATTAGATGATTCTATCCAAAATCAATTTGATATTAGTGACTATATATCACTCTTGTCGATGCTCACACTTGCCTGCGGCTTGACATTCCAGTTACCCATGATAACTTATGTACTTTCAAGAGTGGGCGTAGTTACACCCAAGTTCATGCGGACGTATCGCCGCCATGCTTTGATTGTGATTTTAATCATTGCGGCAGTCATTACGCCTTCGCCCGACATGATTTCACAATTGTTAGTAACCGTACCATTATTAATTCTTTACGAAGTAAGTATCTGGGTTTCAGGTAATGTTCAGCGTAAAAGAGAAAGAGATTTAATCAGTTAGACACGATGATAGAATTATTGAATGATAGATTGAGTGAATATTTGAGAGTGAGTTGCCCACTTTTTCCTCCATGTTCGGTTTCTCCACCGACCATAGGATTAAGATTTTTAATAACAATAATATTCTTTTCATTTTCCCTAAACGTTGCCACAGCACAGGATTGGGATAAGAAAAAAGTGACTGAATTTTTACCAAAAGGGCATTTATTTGAGCCACTTTTACTTGACCCGCTTGAAGCTCAGTTTTCGGCAAGTTATGTAAAAAATTCTAATGAAGAAATGACCAACGGAGGCTATTATGCCCCGTTTGCAATAGGTTTCAGAAAAGAAATTATGCGTTTTAGTCGGTCTGCAACAGATGCTACCGAAATAGGTCTTGATTTAGCGGCGTTTACTCAATTTGAGATTTACGAAGACAAAATCAAAAATACCACCAAACGCCAAATGTTGAATGTGGATTACAAAGTGAGTTTGTTTTATAATGTAAAAAAAGAAAACCATACAACTCGTATCAGAGTTTTCCATTTATCTTCTCATTTTGGGGATGATTATACATTTAGTCGGAAAATTTACGCACCAGTCGCAAATCCTGTGAATTATGAGCAGTTTGATTTTATTCACTCGATTGATATTCAGAATCTGAGAGTATATTTCGGTGGGGGACTTAGTTTGCGTCCACCAAAAGAACGAAAACCTTACGTTGTTCAGGCAGGTTTTCTCTATAAAAAACCTTCTGAGAGCAAAAAGACAGCGATTTTTACAGGATTAGATTTGAAAGTTTTCCAACAAACCAAACTGAGTAGCAACATAAAAGCCTGCATTGGCTACCAATTAGGAAAAGAAGAAAACAACCCGATAAAATTAGTAATAGAAGGATATTATGGAAAACTTCCATACAGTCCACTCGACCAAGAACCACTAAATTGGATAGGCGTTGGAGTCTATTGCAGTCCGTTTTGATAAATATATTGAGGTTTGAATTGGGATTGTGTCCTACATATAGTATTAAGTCCTAAGTATTAAGTATTAAGAAGTTTAGACCAAATAAAATTGTTTAGACTTAGGACACAATTCCAATTTTCTAAAGCCAAATTCACAAAAAATATGATAACAGAATCTTCATCACATTACGAAAACTTGGAAAAAATGAGTATCGAAGAAATTCTTCGAGGCATTAACCAAGAAGATAAAACGGTAGCTCATTCCGTCGAAAAAGTCATTCCTCAAATAGAATCTTTGGTGAATCAAATCGTTCCTCGGATGAAAGCAGGTGGACGGATTTTTTACATCGGTGCAGGTACAAGTGGTCGTTTGGGCGTAGTTGATGCTTCTGAATGTCCTCCAACTTTTGGTGTTCCTTTTGATTTAGTAGTGGGTATCATTGCAGGTGGAGATATTGCGATTCGTAGGGCGGTAGAAAATGCAGAAGATGATGCAGACCAAGCCTGGAAAGATTTGGAAGAATATAATTTCGGAGAAAATGATACACTCATAGGTATTGCGGCATCTGGGCGTACTCCTTATGTCATTGGCGGTTTGCAGGAAGCACGCAAACGAGGATTCCTGACGGGTAGTATTTCGTGTAATCCAAATAGTGCAGTTTCGGAAGCAGCCGAATACCCGATTGAAGCCGTGACTGGTCCTGAGTTTGTAACAGGAAGTACCCGCATGAAAGCAGGAACATCTCAGAAATTGATTTTGAATATGATTTCGACTTCGGTAATGATTCAATTAGGCAGAGTACGTGGCAATAAAATGGTAGATATGCAGTTGAGTAACCATAAATTAGTGAACAGAGGAATTGGTATGATTATGGGCGAAACAGGCGTAGCATTCAGTGAAGCAGAAGCTCTTTTGAAAGAATACGGAAGCGTAAGAAAAGCCGTTGATGCTTATTCGGTAAGCGTAAAATAAACTTCTTGATAGATTAACAAAGCATTAACATTTATTCTAAAAATAAACCTACATCTTTGCCGTTAGTAAAGTTATAAATTCAAAGTTGACAAGTTTTTAAGTCTTTGATTTTGAGCAACTTGTCCAGAAAATTTATAGTAACATGATAAAAAATGATACAATTTTTGATAGTTTTTTCTTAATTTGTATCTCTTAACAATTAGTAATAATGTTTTCCAGATAACCCCAATTAATTCAAGAAATGAAAAAAGTATTATTTAGTTCTCTTTTACTTGCAGGCTTGGCTTTGAATGCACAAGCTCAGGAATTTCCAGAGGATATTAAGCCACTGATGTCAAAATATACTTGTACTGCTTGCCACAAAGTTGATACTAAATTAGTAGGACCAGCTTATACAGAAGTAGCAAAAAAGAAATATTCTGATGCCAAAATTGTAGAATTGATAGCGAACCCAAAGCCTTCTAACTGGCCTGGTTACCCGCCAATGGCAGCTATGAAAAATGTTCCGAAAGAAGACGCTTTGAAAATTGCTGGTTGGATTAATTCATTAAGAAAAAAATAGTAATTCTTCTGAAAATATAAATAAAAAGCCCCTGATTCATCATC
>JAAFJL010000266.1 GCA_013298865.1 Cytophagales bacterium
AACTTCTCCGTCTCCATTGATGTCATAAGATTTAGTGTCTTTCGAGATACTAATTTTCAAAGCATTTTTAGTATCATTCAAAACCGTAGTACCTTCTTGGTTTTTGAATTGGATTTTCAAAGAAATGTCTTCGGCAGGAGGAGAGATGGCATATAACACAAAAGACATCAAAACAAAAAACAGAGCAAACCCTCTGGTAGCAGAAAGGTATTTTTCTTTGTAAACGATATTACCCGTAAACAAAATGGATAGACAAACTATGCCAGTCAGAAGTAACAGCACTACAAAAATCCATTGCAGAGGGCTTTTTACTTCCAAAATAAACGCCGCATAAAAAGCTAAACCAATGGCTAAAACTCCAATGATAAGCGAAGAGAAAAAAGTGGTTTGGGAAGTATTAGTTTTAGGCATCTTGTTAAAATGAAAATTGTGAATAATATTTCAAAAATACGATTATTCATCAATTTCTCAGCAATTCCCTACGATTGTATAATTTTTTACTATTTCATCAGGGTCATCGGGCAGGGGCTTAGGTTTATAATTATTGATTTGATGCTTTATTCGATTAAGTGCAGAACAATGAATCATTGAATTATGAGGTATTTTACGAATACGTTTTGGTCTAAATGCCCAAACGCCGACACGAGACTCATAAATCTTATCCATAAAATTTGGCTTCAATTCTTTTTCGTACTCGTTTTTCATTAACAAACCTTGTTCTTTAGCTTTGTCAATCATCCATTTGAGTGAAATATCAGACAGTCCAGAACTTGGATTTGAACCACCTACATCACTATGCACTCCTGCAAACCAAACTTGCTCTATTACTTGTTTGGTTTCAATAATATCATCATGTTCTTGCCAAATTTCAGGTTTAAAATCTTTCCTTTTTTCATCAATTGCGAGTGCCTGATAACCAAAAGGAATGTTTTCGTTGAGTTTATTATTTTTGAATTTATGACTTGGAGGAACAGGAATAAAAGCAGCAACTGTGTCCCAAACCCCAACTAAATGGACATTGCATTCTCTGGAAAAATTTGTTTTAAACTCTTTTGTAATTAAATCATTTTGAGTATCAAAGTATTGGTCAATGGCATATTGCAAGAGGTTAAAATTTCCTTTGTGCAAAAGACCTATTTTTTTCAATAATCCCGCCAAACATCGAACTGTATATGCACCACGACTAAAACCGAAAAGATAAACTTTATCCCCTTCCCGATAATGTGACATTAGAAAATAGTATGCTTGTTTAATATTTTCGCTAAGTCCATAGCCTGTTATTCCTGCGTATAATTTGAAGCCAAATGTTCCAACTCCAGGGTCATAAAAAGTGACTTGTGCCAAAGTGTTTTTTTCTATCAAACTATATAATTTAACCACATTTGAGTTCTGTGCAGACGGCTTATTCCCTGTACCGTCGCAACAAATGATAATATTTTTGCCCATGAGAAAATTGATTTTTTGCTAATTAGTGCTTTTGATAAATCTGTTTTTTCTTGGCAATTTGAATAAAAACAATTCATTTTACTACAAATTTTTATTTTACGGTCGATAAATATTCATTCAACCCAAATTTCAGCAAAAAAGGAACTTTCAAAATCAGAAAAACGACTTTCCAGAGCATTACTCAGCCAAAGTGTAGAGAAAGAATTTGCCCTCGGTTTAGGAAAGTTTGATGAGATTATTCAGCAGTGGAAGGATTGGAAACACGATAATCGTGAGGGTTACTGTGCTGTTTTTAAGGCAGTTAAATATTTTGATAAGCACATTGCCAGAAGATATGATGATGTTTCTAACTCATTACTTTTTGATAAAGTGATAGAGTTGATGCACGACAAATTAATTACGAAGGATGACTTGAAGGGTTTTTCTGAGGAGATAATTGAGAAGATAAAGTACTATATAAAATAGCTAAATTGTGATAATTCAATTCTATGACTCGAAGCCATTAATAACACAAAAACGGGAAGGTTTCCCATCCCGTTTTGTCACAGTCAAAACTCCAGAAGTAAGATTGAAATATTTTCTTAGTTAAAAAGACAATAGTCTGCGGAGAACATTTATCTCCGACAGACTCTGTACACCATTAACCATTTTTATAAACAAAATCTGAACGAAATACAGAACTTAAATCTGCATTTGTTATTAAAAGCCTTTTCTAAAATTGCCTTAAACTATGCTATACTATGCTATGATTTTTACATAACAAAGATATTAATATTTTTTCCTAATCAAAATAATTTATTGTAAAATTTGTAATTTTAGAAATCAAAACTAATTTATCGGTAAAATTTTGCAGATTTTATTAAAATCGTTAGCTCCAAAATTGTTATTTGGACTATATTGCTAAATAATATTGAATCTAAGGATGTGATTCTCTTTCAAAATCCTTAATAAACACCAACAGCGTGAAAAACTTTGATTTCATTAATATTGACTCCTCTATCATAAAACCTAAATACCAGCAACTGATTGAATCAATTGTTTCTTCTATTGAAAATGAGGTTTTAATCAAAGGTCAGCAATTACCTTCTATCAATGAAATTGCCAAAAATTTTGGAATGGCTCGCATGACTGTGGCGAAGGCTTATGACGAACTTCGGGAAAGAGGGATTATTTCTTCACATCATGGCAAAGGTTTTTATGTGACCAATACTGACACAAGGGCATCAATGAATATTTTTGTGTTGTTCGATGCCCTAACGCCATACAAAGAAATTTTATATGATAATTTGGTGAAAACACTCGGTGACGAAGTGAATATCAGTATATTTTTCCATCACCATAATATTAAAGTGTTTGAAAATTTGATTTCCACTCACCTCGGAAACTACAATTTCTACGTGGTTATGCCTCATTTCAATGAAAACACGGCAGGTATCTTGTCGCAAATTCCTAAAGAAAAATTATTGATTTTGGATATTGATGTCCCAGCTTTTGGGGATGATTATGCCGTGATTTATCAGGATTTCGAGAAAAATATCTACGAAGGACTTTCTCAGGCAAATGAATTAGTCAAAAAATATGAGTCATTGTCATTGGTACTTAGCAGTAAGAGTTTTCAATATACGCCAACTGGAATCATCAATGGCTTTGAAAGATATTGTACAGAGTACAACGTTCCATTTAATGTTATTCAAAACTTAGACGAAAATACTTCGCTCCAAAAAGGTCATGCGTATATACTGTTCCGAGAAAACGATTTAGTTACCTTTCTGAATTGGGCAAATAAACAACACCTCAGAATTGGCACAGATGTAGGAATGATTTCTTACGACGATACACCGATAAAAGAAATACTTTTAGAAGGAATCACCGTAATTTCAAATGATTTTCCAAGAATGGGACAATTGGCAGGGGAAATGATTTTGGAACATAAAAAAGGAAAAATAGCCAATGAATGTAAACTAATCATCAGAAATACGCTTTGAGGTTTGGAGTAAAAGGCGTTTTTTAGGTAGTAGGTATGAGGTAGCAGGTCGTGTAAAAAAGTGGATTTTCATTGCCATTTCAGGAACTAAAAATCGCAAAATCCACTTTTTTCTACCTCATACCTCATACCTCATACCTCATACCTCATACCTCATACCTCATACCTCACTGATTCAAAAAAATCTTTCCTGCTGTACCTACGTAATTTATTTTTCCTGTGCCGAGAAGTTTTACATTTTTTGCATGAACGTTTCCAGATACATTAATGATATGACCAGACTGAATTTCCACAGGTTTTGTAGCTGTCGGAATCGCTCCGCATTGCCATGTTGAAGCCGTACTCCAATCACCTGATAATACGGACGTACTGGCTGCAGGGCAGATGTTTAAATCTACTTTGGCAAAATTACTAAATGTCCCTGTTCCATTGTTTAAATAATATTCAAAAGAATCTGGACCTAAATAGCCTGGTGTCGCTGTGTACGTAAAAGCTCCTGTATTGTCAAAAGTTATATTTCCATGTGTCGGATAAATTTCAATTATAACTAACCTTGGGAAAAAAGCCTGATCATTTGTTGTAAAATTGCCTGTAAAAGGTGTTCCAGAAGTAATTGTATAGCTATCATTGTTTGCTAAAATAGCCCCAGCATACAGATAAGCAGTTCCGTCACTACTATTACATGAATTACTAACACATTTAACAGTATAGAGTGTTGCATTTTGAGACGCTACACTAAGCGATTTTGTGATTGTTTGGGTAGTTTCACCAGAACCCCAAAGATAAGTAGTACCCGACGGGCAACCATTTGCTGTAAAACTTTTGGATGTCCCAGGAATAATAATATAGTTATTTGGCGTGATAGTTGGACTCGTCTCAATGATTGAATAATTACTCAATGGCGAAACTACAGAACCAACTGTACAAGTAGCTCTAACAAAATACCTTGAATTAGAGCCCAAAGCAAAGTTAAGAGTATTACCAGTTCCTTTGAAAACATTATTTACTCCTCCTCCATTGGTATCCTCATACCAAGAAACCGTACCTCCGCAATTTGTAGCTGTTAATGTAGTACTCGGTACACAAATAGCTTGAAGATTAGCAGGAGAAATTGAAAACGGACCAGAGACAGGGTTCACTGTTACACTAACAAGTAATTGTGGGCTATAACAAGCACTAACACTAAAACTACTATTAGCACACCTTACTGCATAATTTCTATTTGCAGAAAGTACAGGAGTTGTAAATGTTGGACTTGTACTAACTAAGGCAACAGAACCACTTTCTCGCCATTCATAACCTGCCCCAGACACACAATTACTCGCAGTTAATGTAGCAGTTTGTCCAGCATTGATAGTTACTGAACTCGCAATTGCTGTTGGCATTAAAGCACAAGGAATAACACCCGCTTGCCCATTACCAGGGTTAGTTTGTAAGTATGGAGTTACATCACCGTTTAATAAACCATTTGTAATCATACTTGCTGGATCAAATGCCAAGACATTTTTTGTAACTGATTGTGGCTCACCATCATCTGGTTGGTCATTACAATACATTCGATTCTTATATATACCATCATAAGTTAGTCCACCTAATTTATATCCATTAGTCAATGTGTGATAAATAAAATCCACATTTGTTACTAAAGCATAATCAGGATTAGAAGTTGCGTTCAATCCGTTTACAATTGTTACTACCCTCGAAGCCACCATCCTGCTCAGATACCCAGTTGTACTTCCATTACTTGTAATCCATAAATTTCCAG
>JAAFJL010000267.1 GCA_013298865.1 Cytophagales bacterium
CCAAATCATCTACTGAAACGGCGATAACTTTTACGCCTTTTTTCTCGAATTCGCCTTTCAAAAGTGCTGTTTTGCCTAATTCTGTTGTACATACGGGCGTAAAATCAGCAGGATGACTGAAAAGCATTGCCCAAGAGTTGTCAATCCATTCGTGGAAATTAATTTTTCCCTGTGTTGTGTCTGCACTGAAATCGGGTGCAATATCTCCTAATCTTAATGACATAGCGTTTGATGTTTAAATGAATATCAAATATATAAAATTGTTTCAAAAGTAGAACACTCTTTTTAGTCTATTGGTTTACAAGATTAATATTTATTTTCAAAGAAATGATTTTTACTTAGTTTGAGTGACTAATTTAAGGCAGAATTTAAACGAAAAAATAATGAAGCAACATTATATCAAACTTTTCCAGTACGAATTATGGGCAAATCAAAGAATTATTGATGCCCTCGAAGAAACTAAATACCCAGATGAAAGAGGGCTGGAACTTTTGTCACATATTTTGGCTGCCCAAAACAATTGGTTAATCAATGTGAAGAAAGAGAATAACTACGTGCTTTTGTGGGAGAAAAAAGACCTATTTGAGTGTTCACAACTATTGAAAAACTGCACAAACGGCTGGATAAATCTCATTAATTCTTTGGACGAAAGAGATTTAACCGAACACAAAAAATTTGAAAGTAAAGCACGTGGTGAAGGTTTTTATTCTAATTTATCGGATGTGATGATGCACGTAATTAATCATTCAACCTATCATAGAGGACAAATTGTTTCAGCAATCAAGGGAAAGGTTAATCCATTACCAGAAACTGATTATTTCCAGTATATCCTTGAAACTCAACAAGATTAGTGTTTTTTTAGAACAAAAAAAAGCAGTCTTAGAAAGACTGCTTTTTTGAATTACACTTCATCAACAAACTAAAAACCAAATTAAACTACTTTTGTGTTTTCGTTTATCTACGAAAGATAATATTTTTCTTTAGAAAAGTCAAGAAAAATATATTTTTCGTTTTTGCTGTAGGAGAAGGACTCGAACCTCCATAGTGCAGTTAGGTTTAGTGCAAAATGCGGTGGTCCACCCCAGTCCGTCTTGCAACGGGCATTACACTAACTTTATTCTTTATCACCACCCCCGAGACAGGAGGGCACGTCTGCCAAATTTCATCACCCTACATTGTGATGTCTCGTTGTTGTTTCAACTTGACAATGCAAAATTACGTCACGAGTATTTATTTTGCAAATTTTTCATAAAAAAATCTTTAAATTTTTAATTTTATCAAAAAATAGTTATTTTTATTGATAAAATTAAAAATATCAAATATAATAAAGTCCTTTTTTTAGAAAATTGATAATTGAAAATAACAAAATCATGGAGAAAAAATTAGATATTGATGACTTGGATTTGAAAATTTTAGGATTTTTAATGGAAGATGCCAATATGCCTTACACTGAAATTGGCAAAAAAATTAATGTTTCAGGCGGGACTATTCATGTTAGGATGAAAAAGCTGGAGGACATGGGAGTCGTTCGGGGTTCTCAGTTGGTGGTCGATTATGTAAAATTAGGTTGGGATATTTCCGCTTTTTTAGGAATTTATCTGGATAAAAGTTCTTTGTATGAAGAAGTTGCGGAACAATTGAGTGAAATTCCAGAAGTAGTAAATATCAATTATACAACAGGAATCTACTCAATTTTTGCTAAAATTGTTTGCCGAGATACCCAACATCTCAGAGAAGTGCTTCATGATAAAATCCAAAAAGTGCAAGGAATTCAACGGACAGAGACTTTTATTTCCTTAGAAGAATCTTTAAATCGGTCTGTGCCTTTTACAAAATGAAAACAAATGTGTCTTGCTTCAATGATTAAATCAGCCCAAACAAATCCCCTACTCCTATTTTTTTATAACTCGTGAAACCCTCACCATATTTTACACCTATATTATGTCCAAATTCTTTTGCTCTGGCTTCAATGAATTCAAGAAACTCTGGTGAAGTCAGGTAAGACATTGGTTCAGAAGATGTTGGGTCATAGAATTGACTTTTAAAGGCTCGAATAGAAGCTACTTTCTGTTCCCAGAAATCAGAAACATCAACGATAAAATCTGGCTGAATATACCTGTCTTGAATATAATGATAAACGTTTTTAGGTCGCCATGCGGTTTGAAGATTTCCTTCGCTGTCAAAGGTTTCTATCATTCTAAGACCCGCTTTAAAACAAGCATCCACTGCCAAAGCCGAACCTTTTCCGTGGTCTGGATGGCGGTCGTCTTTGGCATTCGCTAAAACAATTTCTGGTTGGTATTTCCTGATGACCTCAATAACTTTCATCAAATGTTGTTCGTCATTTACAAAAAAGCCATCACGGAAACCTAAGTTTTCTCTTGCATGAATCCCCAAAACTTTTGTGGCGGCATCCGATTCTGCCAAACGGATTGCTGGCGTTCCCCTTGTACCTAATTCTCCACGAGTAAAATCGACAATACCAACTTTTTTTCCGTTTGCAATATGAGAACAAATTGTGCCAGAACAGCCTAATTCAGCATCGTCGGGATGGGCAGCCATTACAAGAATATCTAATTTCATTTTTTATGGTTTTTTACAAACTTATTCAAAAAAAGCGAGTGAACAACACTTTGTCATTCACTCGCCCTTTTCAATTATCAATAAACAATTATCAATTAACATTGGGTGATATTTCTTTCAACTCAAAAACTTTACACCTTTAACTTTCTGTAACTATTGCACTCTTAAACGTTTGCCTGCTTTCAGGTTTGAACTTAATCTCATTCCGTTCATTCTTGCTAATTTATCAGCAGAGATTCCTGCACGTTGTGCAATCGAATAAAGTGTATCACCCGAATGTACACGAGTCCAAGCTGTTCTACGGGTACGAACTTTCTCCCCAGCAGAACCATATTCGTTAGCAATTCCTGAACTATTAGAGTCAAAAACTCTTGATGATAATAGAAAGTGATCTCCTGTTACGTCTGTCGCATCTGCTGAAAAAGTAAAAATATAGTTCGGATTGAAATAATTACCCTCATACCGAGTCTCATAATGTAAATGTGAGCCTGTGCTATGTCCTGTACTACCACCTAAACCGATTTCATCCGTTGCTTTTACATAAGCCCCAGGTTCTAATCCTCTTTGAGAAAGGTGACCATAGAGAGTCTCAAGCCCATTATAATGACGAACCACCATGAAATTGCCGTACCCACTATTTGTTCCTGAAACTCTGACAATACCATCAAAAGTTGAATAAACTGGATCACCTGTTTCTAAGTCTAAGTCAACGCCCGAGTGCATTTTTCCCCATCTTGGACCAAACTGAGAAGTTTGCTTGCAAGTGTTTAACGGGGCTGACCAGTAGCGTCCCATTTCTTTGTTGTACAATTCAATATCGACTACATCATCTAAATCCTTGGAATCGATACCGTAGGGGTCAATATTTTCAGTATCCCAAATAGAATAATATGAAGCAACTTGAACAAAATCATCGCTTCCAGCAGGAGCAATTTCTTCCTGAATGTCAATCACCAAAGGTTCCCTTTCGTCGATTGAAGTAGTGTCGAAATTACTAACCGTTGGGTTCAGTTCTTTGACAGGTTCAAATTTTTGAGCTGCCGCAGTAGTTGTCTGAACTTTTTCGATAATTTCAAACTCATTTCTGAATTGCAATTTTGGCAGTTCATCCAAAAAATCTTCCTTTTTATCCTTTTCTTTATAAAGCCCAGTGTTGGCTTTAATCTGAGGATTTTTCTTGAAACTACCTTTTTCACCACTTTGTGCAAACATATTTGCCCCGAAGAATGTAAAAATAAGTAATAGAAAAAGTGGATTAAGTTTTCTCATTTTATTAGGGTTCAATCGAATTAAAAATTGAAAATGTAAAATTAAAAATGTAAAGCAATGATTATCAATAAATTACATTAAAATTTTACGTCAATAATTTTCAAGCATTCCAAAACAGTTTTAGTGCATTTCATGTTCAGCCAACCATCTTTCGGCATCTAAGGCAGCCATACAGCCTGTCCCTGCTGCTGTGATTGCTTGTCTGTAAATGTTATCTTGGGCATCACCAGAAGCAAAAACGCCTTCTATATTGGTTTTAGTACTTCCGCTTTGGGTTTTCAAATAACCAACTTCATCCATTTCTAAGTAATCTTTAAAAATATCAGTGTTAGGTTTATGTCCGATAGCAACAAAGAAACCAGTTATAGGAAGTACAGTTTCTATGCCAGTTTTTACATTTTTTATTTTGACGCCATTTACCCCCGAATCGTCACCCAAAATCTCTTGTGTTTCTGTATTCCAGTGCATTTGAATTTTAGGATTTGACGTAACTCTTTTTTGCATAATCTGGGAAGCTCTCAATTCATCACGTCTTACAATCATGTGTACCTTTGAACAAAGATTAGCCAAATAACCTGCCTCCTCAGCAGCAGTATCTCCGCCACCAACAATGGCAACTTCTTGATTTCTGAAAAAGAAACCGTCACAAACAGCACAAGCAGAAACACCTCTGCCATTAAATGTTTGTTCTGATTCTAAACCTAAATATTTTGCCGAAGCTCCAGTAGAAATAATTACCGTATCTGCAAGGATTTCGTGGGTATCATCTATCCATACTCTTTTGGGACTTACCGAAAAATCAACCTTTGTTGCCATCCCGTAACGTACATCTGCACCGAACCTACGTGCTTGTTTTTCGAGGTCTTGCATCATGGCTGGTCCATCAATTCCTTCTGGATAGCCTGGAAAGTTTTCAACGTCAGTAGTTGTAGTTAATTGTCCTCCTGGTTGATTTCCTTGATACATTACTGGAAATAAGTTTGCCCGAGAGGCATAAATTGCGGCTGTATAGCCTGCTGGTCCTGACCCAATAATCAGGCATTTTGTATGTTCTGCCATTATAATTAAAAAAATGAAGTATATCTTTCTTGTAAAACTCTAACACATATTCTTACACAAAAATTTCATATTTATCTTCAAAAGACAAATTCTATTCTCAATTAAAACTAATTAATTTGGCGATAATTACCTGAATAACAGGTCATTGATTAAATTTAGAAAGGAATTTTGATTCAAGAAGTTTTGAAATTGTTTGTGTGTTTGAACAATACAAAATTACTTGAATAGTTTAGGAATTACAAGGAGGG
>JAAFJL010000268.1 GCA_013298865.1 Cytophagales bacterium
CTTAGTCACCTTGATTTTTTGCCCAACTAATTTTGGACACCAAACAATCTCGACAAGATTTTTTGCTACCTCTTCTTGCGTATTTCCATACATTTTTTTGAAGAAATTCTCATTCCTAATCCTGCCTGGGTCTTCTGTATTTTTATTCAATAGAGAAGTGTCCAATTTCAAGTAAGAATAGAAAAATTGGTCTTCAATATCGGGATTATTCAACAGTTCAATTGTAGATTTATTCTTGATTCCATCATCATAAATTAGCGTGCTGCCATCTCTGAAAATCAATTTGTTATCCTTAAAATCAACGATGTGATTAGGATAAACTTGCATCAATTTCAGGACATTCTCAGGCTTAGTTTTTGTCTGAGCGACAATGATATTTGAAGTAAAAATCAAAAAGAAATAAATAGATAAAGTTCTCATTTATAGTCAGTTATGTGATTTTTAAAAAACAATAATATCAGAAAATGAGTTCTCTTACCCATTGGTGGTAGGGGCATCTACCATAGGGAAGAGAAAAATACAACAAAGCCAAGCCTACCTATTTTTGATAGATAAACTTGGCTTAGAAGTCTGGGCGACCCCATTTAAAATTTCAGCTTTAGCCTTCGGATTGCAAATTCGAGAGAGTAGAAGTTTAAAACTATTACTTTCTGGGTGTTTTGAGATATTAGAGATGATTATATATGTTAATTTTATCTATCTTGCGATTCGATTTTGTTTGTTATTATTTCATAAGCAACCCTCATAAATGAATCTTTTATATATTTTATAGTGTCAGGATTAACTCTTCCTGTCTTTCTTCTTGTTTTCCATTCGGCAAGTCCATCATAAACTGAATGTCTAATATAGGTAAGGAACCCGTCTGAGTTTTTCAATTCCAGCCAATATGGATGAAGTACATTTAAAATTACTATGATAGAATTATCATCCATAGTAGTTTCAATAAGTACATAAGGTTCAAATTCAGAAATACGCCTAAAATAAACGGAAACAGTAATTGTGTCATAATTTTCCCCAACAGTAACAGTTAAGTTTGGTTCATCATTGGAAATAACCGTATTGATGATTTTTTTGTAGGATAAATCTAATGTTCTTTCATTTGGAACTTCTTCTAAAAAAATTTTATCCCTAAGTTCATCGGATTTTAACTCAGATTCAAATGCTGATATTGCTTCGGAACGATACTGTTCTGATAAATCCAGAGAGTCGCTTTTAGAAGTACGAAGAGTTTGTGCAAATGATTTAGCTTCTCTACACTCTTCAAATAACTTATCTTCTAAGTCATCTTCATAATCTTCCCAATCAATTTTATCTTTCGTGTGACTTACTGCAAAACCATCTACATACAGTTCTCCAACTAATCTTTGATTTACTAAATTATTAGTACCTGTTTCTTGATTTCCAAATAGTTTTGAAGGTTTATATGCATCTGGGCAACCTTGAATAACCCTGTTATTTTGTATTACACTAAATCCTGCATAATCTCTGCTACCACTTCCAATTCCCAATACACCAACCCAACCTGTAACTTTTTTCAGAGGTTCTCCAATTTCAAAGTTGAAATACTTTTTATAAGGTTTATTATTGCTTGTGATGTAAAATTTTTTTTCAAATCCTTCCCATGATAAAGTATCCCATTGCCATTTAAGTATAAGACCAGATTTTTCAAAATCAATTCTGTAAAATGAACTTAAAAATTCTTTAATTTTTTTTAATGTATTACCTCTTAATTTTCTATTTAATTGAGTAATCGTTATAATAGTGTAATGATTTTCCTTTTTATCTTCAAAAATTTTTGTAGGTAGTATTATTACATTCTCATTAATTATACGGTTAACATCTACTTCAATTTTAGTTACTTGTGTTTCATCATATTTTTTAGTTTCTACAGTCCAAAAATTTCCGAACCAGCAAGCAGCAGCCTTCATACCAATACCATATTTAGACCTACCAGCGTTTTCTTTAGGATTTCCAATAAAAATTGCTTTTTTCAACTCATCTTGAGACATTCCAATTGAATTATCTTTTATCACTATGGATCCAGCTCTTGAATCATAATTAATAGAGACTTCAAGCCCTTCCCCTGATTGTTTAAAGATAGAGTCTAATAAATTTTTATTATCAAAATAAGATTGAGTTGAGTTATCGATAAACTCTGCCAAAGCATACCAAGGTTGATAATTAATCCGTTTAAATGAAGATATATACTGAATACCCAGTCCTATTTCAATATTTTCAATATCCGAATTACTTGTATTATTTTCCATAAAAGATTATTTTAAGAGGTGAAATTCGTTTTTATTATTTTTTATCAATCTCCATCGAAAATTTGTTGTGTCAAGTGGAAAATAACTTCCATCAAATACTAAACTTTCATTCTTATTATCTTCCAAATATTCCCATTCATCTATAATACCTTCATAGTGAATAGGTATCTTCTGTCCAGAGATAAAATTAAAATTTCCAAAAAAATCTAATTTACTAACATTCAGACACCTTAGTCTCTTATCTAAAGTGCAAAAAGAGTATTCAGAGTATTCCTGAGGCCATTCTCCATTAAAACGATAAATGAAGTTTTCTTTAGAGTCAGAATATATTTGAAGGCTACTAAACTTACAACTAAATAGGTCAAGTTCCTTAATCCAATCTTTTTGAATGTGATCAGCTATAAGCATAATTTGAGGTCTCATACTATTGATCATATTTTTGAATGAATCTTCATCAATAGAATTTTCTAATTTTTTAACATAATTGGTAATTACATCAATATCTGAATAATCACCATCGTAAAAAGTAGAAATTTGTTCCTTTACATGATGAATGCCATGATTTTCAAGTTCAACCTCTATAATGTACCATTCAGAATAATCTTTCTTCCACATTAAAAAATCTGGTTTATTTTTTTTATTTGAATCTTTAGTACTGGTTATAGTTTTATTGTAATAAACTAAATCATAATTTGGCAATTGTTCTTTGACCTTATAAGAAATAACTCTTTGAAGACTTAATTCATCAAAATGTTTAGCAGAACGAAGTTCACTTAACCAGTTTACTTGCTTTTTTTTGACAATTTTGAAAAAAGGACTCAACCAATTAGGTATTTTGAGTGATTCAATATCATAGATTTGTTGTATAGACGCCATTCGTATTTTTATTTTAATATTTTAAGATTAGTATCAAAATTTGGTTCTTCAAATCTGAAAATAGATTGTTTTATGTAATCTTCAAGAATTTCTATACTAAACCATTTTCTACCTAATTTTTCTGAAATATATCCTGTAGTGTTACTTCCTCCAAATGGGTCTAAAATTATATCATCTTTATCAGTCAAAAATTGTGCAAAAAAAGCAATTAGCCCAGGCTGCATTGTTGCAGGATGTCTTTTTATACCGAGTTCTCTGCATTTTTTTGAAAAATAATCAGAAGATGAAGTATTTGAGATACTTAGTACATTCGAAGCTAAATCTGGATTCTGACTTAAATCAATAAACTCAGAAATATTATCTGGTAATCTATTAATTCTTGTTTGCTCAATAGGTTCGAATTCGAGCAAGTTGTGTGCAATACCACCTCCATTATCTTTTAAAAAACTTGTTTTGCCAATACTATGACCTGATGGACGCTTACCAGTATTGTAAGATTGTCTTTTTATTAAATTCAACATTCCTTTGCTATAAGGTCTTAATACTTTTCTATTATCTGCTTTAGGAAAATCTGATTTTGATAGCCACCATACATGAGTGTAGCAGTCAACGGTTCGGATTCGATTTATTGTTACCCAATTTGCGGGTGAAGGTAAACGTGAAGGATTATAGCAAATAAATTCTTGAATAAGTTTTAAATTTGCCGCTTTCATAAAAGCTAATAGACTTTCAAGGTGGAGAACCGATTGAACAGGTCTGTTGGGTTCCCAAGCATTACCAATTTCAATTACGATAGAGCCATCATCAGTTAATAATTCACTATATAGAGGAGCCAAGCTTGCAAACCATTCTAAATATTCTTCTCCTTGTTTATTACCATATTGTTTTTTTGAGTTTAATGGAAAAGGAGGTGAGGTAATTATTAATTGTATTTTGTTTTTGTAATTATTTAAAAGTTCATCCGATATTATTTTAGATGATTCTCCCATTAACATTTGTCCTAAATCAGTTTTATAGTATGTTGAATTCATATATTTTTAGATTTTCATTATTCAACAAATGTAAGTCGAATGAAAGCCATATTTATTTTGTTAAAGTATAAAAAACTAAGTAACTATTAAAAGTTGAATTATAAAAGTGTTGAGTAGTTTTTAATTTACTACATCAACAGGTATTTTTAATACAAACAGAAAATGCAGTAATAAAAACGACAACATCACTTTCGCAAAGCCGTCTTTTTTATTTTATTGTCAAATTTACGCTATTACTATTGCTAAATCTTTGTCAACGTCTTGTTCTACTGTTTTGTATTTTACGTCTTTTTTCACTGTACCGTCACGGTATTGTACTGTTACTCTATTTCCTTAGTCGGTGTCCCCACCGTACCATCGTACGACAGCAATCTTGCGAACAGTTTTTAAACTCTATTCTATTCATTACTACCTGAAAATCAGTTATTAATCTACTCGAAACTTTGCTGCCACACTTCGGCTGGTCGAGAGACACAGCCGAGGGGACGTAGTGGTTCTACCGACGAAGGAACACAAATCATATACTGATTCTTTCCCTCATTGGCAACTCTTGCGGTATATGACTAACATTTGGCAACAGGAGCAAAAGCAGAAGGAAAACCCTTCATTGGTCATATCAATAATAATTCATCATGGCGACTCTGCATGGAAAAAAGTACCCATGAAATCCTATTTTGGGGAGCTTAAAGAAAGTTTATTGTCATTTCTACCTGAGTTTGATTATGTACTGGTTTCGCTCAATGATTACTCTGATAAACAAATTACTGAATTTCATAATGCCTTTTTTCGGACGGCGGCTTTACTTATGAAACATAGTCGAGACGAAGAGAAAAAGCTATTGGCATTAGAGTCGATTATTGTTGACTGTCTCAAAGCAGTTGAAGCGATGAATGATACAGAATACATGGCAACTGTAATTTTATACATGAAAA
>JAAFJL010000269.1 GCA_013298865.1 Cytophagales bacterium
GAGTAGTAATAGAAATATTTTTTTCATTTTAAACGCCTGATAATTAGTAGCTAACACAAAGATTCTCTAAAAAATTGAGTTTTCAAAACAAAGTAGAATGTTTCAGAAACATCTTGTAAATTTACGATTTAATTCTATACCAAAAAAAGAGTAGCACTGATAGCACTACTCTTTTTAAAAAATTAATCTTTTCGCTTGATAGCGTACAGAACAATCTTTTCATTTTTGTCATCTGTAAAATTCATAACTAACATAATTCTGTAAGATTTAGCTTTAATGGAATAGTCATAGTAGTCCCAATTTCTAATTCTCCCAATTTCTTTTCCATCTCTTTTATCAATTATTTTTGCATAATTATTATACACATCAGTTTTAGGATCTATTGCTTCTATTTCAATTTCTGAAAACTCCCATTTCCTTTCTGGTGTAAAAGGTAATTGCTCATAAATAATTATTTTTACTGGAGAAATTACAGCAAGAATACCTTGACCTTTCAAGAAATTATTCTCGCCATCTGTGACTGGACCAGAGTAATAAAAATCATGAATTCCCACAAATTTTTCATTTGGCGAAACTTCCTCTTTTTTGCAGGAAAGAGAGAGAATGATAAGGCTAAATATTCCATAAAGTCTTATCTTGTATAATAAAGTTTTCATCAGATTTTTTTATTTATAATCACCGTAAGATGTTATCAGAAACACTTAATATAAATTTAAAAGGAAAACGAATCCTCCTCTAATAATTTATCAATTAATCGTATTTATTTTTCAAAAAAATACTTTTGGAAGAAGTCTATTATATTTACACTGAATTTAATATTTAAAAACTACAAACCAACAATCATCAACTCCATAACACATGAAATCAAGAACTACTAAGATTTTTCTTATTGGCTTAGTCATTGCCTGTCAGGCAGTTAGCATTAACGCTCAAAAACTCAAAACGGATTTATTCAAAAACATGAAAGCCCGTGCCATTGGTCCAGCCGCCATGTCTGGGCGAATTACTGCGATTGATGCCGTAGTCGCAAATCCTGATATTATCTATGCAGGGGCTGCTTCGGGCGGTGTCTGGAAATCTGAAAATGGCGGTACATCATGGACTTCTATTTTTGACGAAAATCCAATTATTAATATTGGAGCAATTGCAATTCAACAATCTAATCCTTCGGTGGTTTGGGTAGGTACAGGAGAAGGTAATCCTCGGAATTCTGTCAATCTCGGTGCAGGAATTTACAAATCATTAGACGGTGGAAAGACCTGGAAATCAATGGGTCTGGAAAAAACAAAGAACATTCACCGTGTAATTATTGACCCAACAAATCCGAACGTCGTATATGTAGGGGCGATTGGAAATCCATTTGCAGACCATGCCGAAAGAGGCGTTTTCAAGACCATTGATGGCGGACAAACTTGGGAGAAAATTCTCTTCACTAATGAGCGTTCTGGCGTGGCAGATATGGTGATTGACCCTGCTAATCCTAACAAATTATTTGTGGCAATGTGGGAACACCATCGCAATACTTATGACTTTAAATCTGGTGGAAAAGGCTCTGGATTTTATGTAACTTTAGACGGTGGAAAAAACTGGACAAAACTCGCAAACAAGCCCAACGGCATTCCAGAGGGCGATTTAGGGCGAATTGGCATTGCCATTGCCAAGTCTGACCCAAACAGAGTTTATGCCCTGATTGAGTCTTCTAAAAATGCTTTGTATCGTTCTGATGATGGGGGTTTCAAATGGGAAAAAATCAATGATGACGATGCCGAAACAATTAAAGGAAATCGTCCATTTTATTTCTGGGATTTAGCCGTTGACCCCAAAAATGAGAACCGAGTTTATGGCGTTTTTCAAATGATTTCGATGAGTGAAGATGCTGGTAAAACCTTCAAAGTGATTGTTCCTTACGAAGGCGTTCACCCAGATCACCATGCGTTTTGGATTCACCCAGAAGACCCGTCTTTGATTATTAACGGAAACGATGGCGGTGTGGCAATTTCCAGAGATAGAGGTAAAAAATGGACTTTTGCAGAGACATTACCTTTAGGACAATTTTATCATATTAATGTAGATAACGAATTACCCTACAACGTTTATGGTGGTTTGCAAGACAATGGCTCTTGGCGTGGACCTGGTTATACTTGGCAAAATGGGGACATCAGAAGTTGGCATTGGTTGATGGTTCAAGGTGGTGATGGTTTCGATGTTATCCCTGACCCTGAGAATGTTAGGTATGGTTATGCGATGTCTCAGGGCGGAAACGTAGTAAGATATGATGCGGAAGCTGGTGCAGAAGTTTTCATTAAACCCGTTGCCCCAGACCTAAAAACTCGTATGCGTTTCAACTGGAATTCTGCTATTGCGATTGACCCAACCGACAAGAAAACGGTTTATTTTGGCTCTCAGTTTTTGCATAAATCAACTGATAAAGGGATGAATTGGGAAATCATTTCTCCAGATTTGACAACCAATAATAAAGACCAACAAAAAGCATCTGACGAAAGTGGCGGTATCACGATTGACCTTACTTCTGCCGAAAACCATAATACCATTCTGGCAATCGCACCCTCGCCGATTCAGCAAGGTGTGATTTGGGTAGGAACAGACGATGGCAATGTGCAGGTAACAAAAGATGGTGGCAAAACTTGGCAAAATGTAACGCCTAAGATTATAGGATTGCCGAAAGAATCTTGGATTCCTCAGATTAGGGCTTCAAGTTTCAATAATGCAGAGGCTTTTGTGGTGGCAAATAATTATCGCCAAGGAGACATGGGCGTTTATATTTTCAGAACAAAAGATTATGGACAAACTTGGACTCGTTTCGTGGATGATAAAAAAGTAACTGGCTATGCCCTTTCGATTCAGCAAGATGTGGTTGAACCAAAATTGTTTTTTGTAGGAACAGAACAAGGACTTTGGGTAAGTGTGGACGAAGGAGCAACTTTTACACAATGGAAAAGCGGATTTCCTCCCGTTTCTACCATGGATTTGACCATCCAAGAACGTGAGGCTGATTTAGTAGCAGGGACTTTTGGTAGAGCAATTTATGTGTTAGACAATATCCGTCCGCTCAGACAAATTGCGGCTACGGGTGGAAAAAATTTAGAGCAGAAAATTGCTACTTTCGAGCAACCAGATGCTTACAAGGCTGCATACAGAGATGCCGCAGGAGCTGGTTTTGCAGGCGATGCCAACTATTCTGGCGAAAACCGAAAGAAAGGTGCAAGACTAAGTTATTTCTATAATCCTCCGAAAAAAGAGACCCCTCCTACCCCACCGACAACCGATAAAAAAGATGCAAAAGCGAAGGTGGAAGTGAAAGTTTCGGAAGCTAAAAAAGATTCACTCAAAAAGTTAGAGTCAAAGTATGATACTGTTTATGTAAAAATCTATGATGCTGAAAATAAACTTATCAGAACGCTTCAACATAAACCAGATTCTACTGGTATTCAGACAGTTAGCTGGAATATGACTGAAAAAGGAATCCGTTTCCCTGGAACACTTAAGCCTAAAAAGAATGCTGCTGACCCCAGTGGAATTAGTGTTTTTGCAGGAAAATATAAAGTCATTTTTGTCTGTGGCGATGCCAAAGATTCAACTTTTGTAGTGGTGAAAGATGACCCAAGAGTACCTGTTTCTAAAGAAGTACAAGAAGCACAACGAGCATTGTATATCCGTGCAACAAAGTCAATCGGACAACTTACAGAAGCAACTGACCGTCTCACAGAAGCAGAAGATGTAGTGAAATCAATTCAAAGCCAGACAAAAGACAAGGAAGGAAAAGAGTTTGAAGATTTGACTAAAGCAACAAAAGCGATTCAGGACTCTATCAAAGTAAAGAGAGAACTAATTACTGGGAGGAAATTTGAGAAACAAGGCTATGGAAGACCATATCAGCTAACACCACAAGGAAAGATTTTTGAGGTTTTGAATTATAATTCAAAACCAATTGAGCCTACCAAAGATGATTTTCGTTTGGTAGAGGAGTTAGAAACTTTGACAAAAGACTCAATCGAAAAAATCAATACTTTCTTTGCAGGAAATTGGGCGGACTACCGTAAAAAAGTAGAAGCAACACCCATGAAAACTTTCAAGGATTATAGTCCGATAAAGTAGCCCCTGCCCCCAGAGGGGGAATTTGAGTCAACGATAAATTTATTGCTCAAATTCTTTCTTGAGAGTGTATGGCTATCGAATCTTCTTTCACATTTTACAAAAATCAAACAATCAATACCTCCTCTGAGGGTAGGGAAAATTTTGAGTCCGTAATTTATGTTGGCTCAAATTCCCCCTCTGGGGGCAAGGGGGCTGTTGGGATAGACTATTTTTATGAACTACATAGAATTAAAATTAACAGTAAATCAAGAGTTTGCAGATATTTTCGTGGCAGAGTTGGGGGAAATAGGCTTTGATACTTTCACTGATGAAGCCGATGGAATCAATGCCTATTGTACGGAAGAGTTGTTTTCGGAAGAAAGTGTAAAGGAAATCATTGAACGCTATACTGAAATGACGGAGGTGAGTTATACCCTCCAGAAAATGGAAAAGCAAAACTGGAATGCCGAATGGGAACGTAATTATGACCCCATTGCAGTTCATAAGCAAGTACGGGTACGGGCAAGTTTCCATGAACCAGATAGTAGTTTTGAACACGAGATTGTGATTGACCCCAAAATGTCATTTGGCACGGGACATCACGAAACTACTTGGATGGTTCTCCATTTGCAGCATCAACTAAAAGCACAACATCAAAATGCTAAAGTATTGGACGTGGGAAGTGGCACAGGGATTTTAGCAATTTATGCTTCAAAATTAGGAGCTTCCGAAATCTCAGCTTTTGATATTGAAGAATGGGCAGCAGAAAACGCTCGGGAAAATGTGATGGTAAATGCTTGCGAAAACATCACTGTAAGACAAGGAACTATTGAAGACGAACCCGCAGAAATGTACGATATTGTTTTGGCAAATATTAATCGGAATATTTTGATGAGGGATATTCCAAAGTACATAACTT
>JAAFJL010000027.1 GCA_013298865.1 Cytophagales bacterium
TTATTATTTTACCCTTACTTAGGGTAAAAAATTGAAAAAATATTTGAATTTTTTTAAAGGGAATCTATGAGTTTCAAAAGTATGTTTTTCGATTCATTTTTTTGTAAAAAAGGTTTTTTTTAGTTTTTAATTTCGAGAAAAAATGTTATAATTTTGTATGACTACAAATTATTAGTTTCAATTTTCAAATAATCTCATTTTTTTCCACTTTTCATAAAATTGTACTTAAAAAAGATTAAATTTTACATAATCTTGAAAATATGCCATTCAGATGATTATTCTGCCAAATGCTATTTTTTCCAAAGAATTTTTTGTTTATTTTTGAATAACCAAATCGTTTGTAGCTAAATTTGATTTTCTCCAAATTGATTAAAGTGAAATTTAACCATAAAAATTTTATCAGCTTTATTTTAAACAATTATGATTAACATTTTATCATAAAGTTGAAAGCAATTATATAATTAAAGATTCAAAACCATGAAAGACATTTACAATCAGAGTTTATATCGCCCCGAATTTGAGCATGACGCCTGCGGTATTGGTTTCGTAGCGAATATGAAAGGACGTAAATCTCACAAAGTTGTTGCAGATGCTATCCAAATGTTAATTCGGATGGATCATCGTGGAGCTTGTGGCTGTGACCCAAATTCGGGTGATGGTGCTGGTGTGCTAACACAAATTCCTCACGAATTCTTTTTGGAAGAGTGTACCAAACTTGGCATTGATTTACCTGCTGCACAGGAATATGGTGTAGCCGTAGCTTTTTTCCCTAAGCAAGAAAATGCTCGTCAGGAATGTCGTGAGATTTTGGAACGCAAAGCCAAACGTTTAGGATTAGAGATTCTGGGTTATCGTGTCATGCCTGTTGATAATTCTGAAATTCAAGGAGCGGAATCTGGTAATACCGAGCCAATCATGGAACAGATTTTTATTAAATATTCTGCCGTTGTAAAAGACGAAATGGAGTTTGAGCGAAAACTGTATATTTTCCGTCAGTATTCTGCAAGAGTTATCAATGAAACTGTGAAAGCGGTGGAAGGAAAATTCTATTATGCTTCATGTTCAAGTCGTACTATTCTATACAAAGGAATGCTAACGACCATGCAAGTTCCCAATTATTTTGATGATTTGAAAAGCGAAGAATTTACTTCGGCATTTGCCATTGTTCACTCTCGTTTCTCTACCAATACTTTTCCAGAGTGGAAATTAGCACAGCCTTTTCGTTTTATTGCCCATAACGGAGAAATCAATACCGTAAAAGGAAATGCAGGTTGGATGCAAGCACAGTCAGCTTTGTTCCAGTCAAAACTCTTCTCGAAAGAAGAGATGGAAATGATTTTGCCAATTTGTCAGACGAACCAATCAGATTCTGCCGTTCTCGACAACGCCATCGAGTTATTGTATTTATCGGGTCGTTCATTGCCACACGTAATGATGATGTTGATTCCTGAAGCATGGGACGGACACGAATCTATGGAAGAATATAAACGTGATTTCTACGAATACCACGCTGCCATGATGGAACCTTGGGATGGTCCAGCTTCGATTTCGTTTACAGATGGAAAAATCATTGGGGCAACTTTAGATAGAAATGGACTTCGTCCATCTCGTTATTGGGTTACAGATGATGATTTCGTAATCATGGCTTCTGAGGCAGGTGTATTGGACATTGACCAATCTAAGGTTGTTTCAAAAGGACGTTTACAACCTGGAAAAATGTTCGTGGTTGACATGGAGCAGGGTAGAATCATCCCAGATACAGAATTGAAAGAAAAAATCTGCAAGCAACAGCCTTACGGAGAATGGTTAAAGAAGAATAAAATCAAAGTTGAGAATCTGCCAGAAGCAGGAGCAGAGTACCGTGTTCCTTTTGAAAGAGAATTATTGCTTCGTCAGCAAGTTTTTGGATTCACGACAGAAGATTTAAGAGTAATTCTTGCCCAAATGGTAGAAACTGGGAAAGAAGCATTAGGTTCAATGGGAATAGATACCCCTTTGGCGGTGCTTTCAGAGCAAGCTCAACACATTGGATATTATTTCAAGCAGCTTTTTGCACAAGTTACAAATCCACCAATTGACCCGATTCGTGAAAGAACGGTCATGTCACTTTTGTCTGACATTGGAGGTTTGAAAAACTTGTTGGAAGAATCACCAGAACATTGTCGCCAAATTGAAATTCAGCAACCTGTTTTGAGAAATAATGAAATTGAGAAAATTCGTTGGATTGACCATAAAGATTTTCAAACAAAATCTATTCATATAACTTTCAGAGCAGACGGAAAAGATGGACGTTTGAAGCACGCTTTGGATAGAATTTGTAGATACGCAGAAGATGCAGTAGATGATGGTTACTCAATTTTATTATTGACAGACCGTGGTGTTGACTCATCGCACGCTCCAATTCCTTCATTATTAGCAACAGCAGCTATACATCATCATTTGATTCGTACGGGAAAAAGGGCTCAAACAGGTCTGATTGTAGAAGCAGGAGACGTTTGGGAATCGCATCATTTTGCTACCCTAATTGGCTTTGGAGCTTCGGCAGTGAATCCATACATGGCATTCGAGACCATTCGTGGAATGAAAGAAAAGGGAATCCTACAAGTGGATTATCCTTACGAAAAATTAGAATACAACTATGTAAAAGCCGTGAATGGAGAGTTATTGAAGATTTTCTCTAAAATGGGAATTTCAACACTACAATCTTATCAGGGGGCTCAAATATTTGAAATTGTAGGTTTATCAAAAGATGTAGTCGATAATTATTTTACTGGTGGAATTTCAAGATTAGGAGGAATTGGTTTGGATGGACTTCAAAAAGAAGCCCTTATAAAGCACCGTAATGGTTATCCAGAAGCACCTGTTTCTAATCCAAAATTAGAAGTAGGAGGGGTTTATCAGTGGAAACAACGTGGAGAAGCCCATTTGTTTAATCCTGCAACAGTTCACCTTTTGCAACATTCTACTAAAACCAACGACTATCAATTATTTAAAAAATTCAGTAAAATTATTGATGACCAAGCCGAAAAGGCGATGACACTGAGAGGTTTGCTGAAATTCAAGAAAAAACGTCCATCAATTTCTATTGACGAAGTAGAACCAATTGAAAATATCTTCAAACGTTTTGCGACTGGTGCAATGTCATTTGGCTCGATTTCTTACGAAGCTCATACAACTTTAGCCATTGCTATGAACCGCATTGGTGGAAAATCAAATACTGGAGAAGGTGGCGAAGACCCAATTCGTTTTGAGGATATGGCAAATGGCGATTCAATGAATTCTGCCATTAAGCAGGTAGCATCTGGTCGTTTTGGTGTAACAGCTCATTATTTGACCAACGCCAATGAGTTACAAATAAAGATGGCTCAGGGTGCAAAACCTGGAGAAGGCGGACAATTACCAGGGCATAAAGTAGATGATTGGATTGGAAAAACTCGTCATTCAACGCCTGGCGTAGGTTTGATTTCTCCACCGCCACATCATGATATTTATTCGATTGAAGATTTAGCACAGTTAATTTTTGATTTGAAAAATGCGAACCGTGCTGCCAGAATTTCTGTAAAATTAGTATCAGAAGCAGGAGTTGGAACGGTAGCCGCAGGAGTAGCGAAAGCCCATGCAGACCATATTTTAATAGCAGGTCATGACGGCGGAACAGGAGCTTCTCCACTTTCATCAATTCGTCATGCAGGTTTGCCTTGGGAATTAGGTTTGGCTGAAACGCATCAAACTTTGGTACGTAATAAATTGCGTGGTCGAGTGACAGTTCAGACAGACGGACAAATTAGAACTGGTAGAGATTTAGCCATTGCCACATTATTAGGTGCAGAGGAATACGGCGTTGCAACGGCAGCTTTAGTCGCAGCAGGTTGTATCATGATGCGTAAATGCCACGTGAATACTTGTCCAGTGGGAGTAGCCACACAAGACCCACGTTTGCGTGCCATGTTTACAGGAGACCCTACTCATGTGGTAAATATGTTCCATTTCTTAGCCCAAGAAATGAGAGAAATCATGGCAGACTTAGGTTTCAAGACTGTTAATGAAATGGTCGGACAAGCAGATTATTTAGAAACTAAAGATAATCTTGACCACTGGAAATTGAAAAACCTTGACCTTTCTCCAATTTTGTTCAAAGAGCCAATATCGTTAGATGTCGCCCTTTACAAACAAGAAGAACAAGACCACGGTTTGCAAGATCAATTGGATTGGGAATTGTTGAAAATTGCGAAACCAGCAATCGAGCATCAAGAAAAAGTAACAGGTACTTTTGATGTTATTAACGTAAATCGTACGATTGGAACAATGCTTTCTAATGAGATTACGAAGGTCTATGGAGCAAAAGGTTTACCAAATGATACTATAAAAGTAAAGTTTAATGGTACGGCTGGACAATCATTCGGTGCATTTTCTGTGAATGGAATCACTTTTGAATTAGAAGGAGATGCCAACGATTATATCGGAAAAGGGCTTTGTGGGGCTAAATTGATAGTTTATCCAAATAAAAAAGCCAAATTCAAGCCTTCTGAAAATTCTATTGTTGGAAATGTTTCTTTCTATGGGGCAACTTCAGGAGAAGCCTATTTAAGAGGTATGGCAGGCGAGCGTTTTTGCGTGAGAAACTCAGGTGCAAAAATCGTGGTAGAAGGAATTGGAGACCATGGTGCGGAATATATGACTGGTGGTTTGGCAATTATACTCGGAGAAACAGGTAGAAACTTTGGGGCTGGTATGTCTGGCGGTGTTGCTTATATCTGGGATAAAAAATCAGATTTTGCTTCAAAACTCAATGGCGAAATGGTAGCAATTGAAGGAATTACGATTGAAGATGAAAAGATTTTGAAAATGTATATTCAAAACCACTTCGATTATACCAATTCAGATGTTGCAGAGTTTTTCTTGAATAACTGGGAGACTTGCATGAAACAGATGGTGAAGGTTTTACCACAAGATTTCAAAAAAGCATTAGCAGCAAGAGATATTTCAATTTCAGAAGTTTTGGAAGATAAAAATGTGGTCTATCGTGATATACAGGTAGAACTTGTACATTGAGATGATAACCGCAAGGACGCTAAGGCACGAAAGTAACATGAGAAAATTTAAGAGCTAAAATGAAATATTTATTGCGAAGACACGGAAAAATGCTAAATCATTGCGACTTTCCGTCTTAGCGGTAAATTCCGAAATCAAAATAAATACAAATGGGAAAAGCCACAGGATTTTTAGAAGTAACAAGAGAAACTCCTAAGAAAAGACCCGTCTCAGAGCGTGTCTTAGACTTTAAAGAAATAGAAATTGATTTTTCAGGCGAAAAAGTAGCACAACAAGCAAGTCGTTGTATGGATTGTGGTATTCCTTTTTGTCATAATGGCTGTCCACTCGGAAATATCATTCCTGAATTTAACGATGCAGTTTATGACCAAAACTGGAGTTATGCCTACGAAATATTATCTTCAACGAATAATTTTCCAGAATTTACAGGTAGAATTTGTCCAGCACCCTGCGAAGCATCTTGTGTTTTAGGAATCAATAAACCACCAGTTACGATTGAATATATTGAAAAATCAATCATTGAACACGCTTTTGCGAATGGTTTAGTAAAACCTCATATTCCTGAAAAAAGAACAGGTAAAACCGTTGCCATTGTAGGTTCTGGACCTGCTGGTATGGCTGCTGCTGCACAATTAAACAAAGCGGGTCATACAGTTACAGTGTTTGAACGTGCCGATAAAATTGGTGGATTATTAAGATACGGTATTCCTGATTTTAAATTAGAAAAAGCTATCGTACAACGTCGAGTGGAGGTAATGGAAGCCGAGGGAATTGTTTTCAAGACAAATACCAATATCGGAGTTGATATTAAAACTCATGATTTATTAGAAAATTTTGATACGATTATTTTAGCTGGAGGTTCAACCGTTCCAAGAACTTTGCCAATTCCAGGGGCAGAACTGAAGGGTGTTTATCCTGCGATGGAGTTTCTTTCTCAGCAAAATAAAAGAGTCTCTAACATAATTCCAGAAGTAGATCATCGGGGTTTGCAGTACCAAAACGGGCAGATTTTGGCAACGGATAAAAATGTTATTGTCATAGGTGGAGGAGATACAGGTTCAGACTGTGTAGGAACTTCAAATCGTCAGAAAGCAAAGACTATTACTCAGGTGGAGGTCATGCCTATGCCACCAACAGAACGTGCTGCACAGACCCCATGGCCTAACTGGCCCATGATGTTGCGTACATCTACGTCGCACGAAGAAGGTACAGACCGTCAGTGGTCAATTGCGGTTCAAGAATTTGTGGGAGAAAATGGTAATCTTTCGGGAATTAAAATTGCAGATATTGCCTTAGAAGTAGTTGATGGTAAAGCAAAACAAATTCATAAAAATGAGAGAATTGTTCCAGCAGAATTAGCTTTGATTGCCGCAGGTTTTTTGCACCCACAAAGAGAAGGTTTGTTGGCACAATTAGAGGATTTTGGAATGGAGTTCGACGAAAGAGGAAATGTTAAGGCAAATGACTACCAAACTTCGATTGATAAAGTTTTTGCAGCAGGAGATATGCGTAGAGGACAGTCATTGGTTGTTTGGGCGATTTCAGAAGGAAGAGAAGCCGCTCGTGCTGCCGACATTTATTTGATGGGAGAATCTTTGTTAGAAGCAAAATCTGTATCAAGTTTAGCCATTATGGCGTAAATGCCCTTAACTTAGAAAGAGTCTTAAAAATTTTTAAAAAAAGTCATTGGCTATGCTGATGGCTTTTTTTATGAGCGATACGGTAGAGAAAATAATTTTTTTCAAAAAAAAGAAAATAAATAACCCCCTGTTAATCAGAAAACTAAGGGGTGAATTGAGTAAAAATATAGATAAAGAAATCTTTTTTTTACCTAAAAACTTGCATTAAACCCCAAAAAAGCCCTACCTTTGCATCACCGAAACACAGAGGGCAAGTAAAATTGTAGAAAGTGTTAAGGAGAGTTGCCTGAGAGGCCGAAAGGAGCCGTTTGCTAAACTGCCGTACCTCACAAGGGTACCGAGGGTTCGAATCCCTCACTCTCCGCATAATTCAAAGTTGTAAGGTTAACGTTTTGAATTATTGCATAAGGTCAAAAACTTCGGGGTGTAGCGTAGCCCGGTATCGCGCCTGCTTTGGGAGCAGGAGGTCGTAGGTTCGAATCCTGCCACCCCGACAACATAAGGTGTCAATTTGAGAATTTTAATATTTGAAAATTGTTTTCAAATGATATATTTTCAAATTGACATTTTTTTGTTTTTTGGTCTCGTAGCTCAGCTGGATAGAGCAACTGCCTTCTAAGCAGTAGGTCACAGGTTCGAATCCTGTCGAGATCACAAAAGCCTTCATACATTGCGTATGGAGGCTTTTTTGTTTGTAGTTACATATGCGAGTACAAAAATCATTTCTATATTTTTTTAAATATTAGATGTAATTTTGCCTTTTAATATTATTTACAAAAAATAGATATTTTGAAACGGATTTGGATTAAAGTTTCATAGTTACATATGATTGAAGATTTTAGTCATAATAGAGTGCTTTTTTAGTTTGATAAAGAGGTTTAACAACATAAATAATATGGATTACTTACAAAAGAAACTTAGACCATTAATAAATAATTCTAAAATTCCAGCTTTTCAAGCGGTAGCATTTATTAAGAATGATTTTAACCCTGGCGACTTTGAGACTGCAATAGAAAGTAAGTCTTTATACAAAAAAATAAAGCTGCAAAATAGTAGTTTTAAAAGCATAGAGGATGTTGTCCAAAGAGAACCTTTCATTTTTACCAATGACATAAAAAAGGAGTTATTTTGGTTATTGTATAACATTAAACAAGAATCGAAAAAAATAGATGGTTTTTTGCTCCTTAAAAAAAAGTTTGAAGATTCATTTTTATTAAGTAATTATGAGGAGGCATATACAATTTTACAAACAATTCGTAATGAATTTGGAGAAAATTTGTGGACTATTGAAATGTCTTTACTACTGAAAGAATTTCAGTATAATACAAAAGAGAATTGGTCTGAATTATCAAATTTACTTTCAAAACTCAATAGTCCTTTCTATCAATTTTTTGTAAATTTTTTTAGCAAAAGGATTGAAGAAAATATGTCTTTCGATAATTGTATAAGCCAATTTCAAAGTGATTTTGATGGAGTTATTTGTGATAAAATGATTAAAGATTTTTTGGTATTTAAGAGCCTATATAATGCAGCTAACTTTGACTATGCTTATAAGAATTTTGAAGGAGTATTATACTTGGCAAATATGTTTAGCACAATAGATCAATACTTAATAGCCATTGATGTTGCAATTAAATTGATTTCTTATGAAAGCAAAAATGATCCTATAATTTTACAATTTGTATCAAAAATTCTACCTCTTATTTCTAACGATGATAAGCTTTTTAATATAGTAAATTTGATTGATAAAAAAAAAGAAGTAATTGTTTTAGAAAACACAGTACCCATACTTCTAATCTTAGATGAGTATTCGATTGGAAACTTTGAGAATTGTATCAAATTGTGTGTTGATGCATTAAAAATTAAACCTTCTGTTTTTGAGTTATATGAAATTTATTGTAAGTCATTAATTAATCTGAATTTGGATTTTGAAAATCTTAACTTTAGTCCTTTAATAGATAAAATTTTATTTTCAGTTTATAATTCTCTTCTTTACAATAATGAAAGTGAAACCTATTGTTATAAATTATTGAAATATTCTTTGGCACTTCTATCTTTTGATTTTGGTAAGAAACTATCGGCATTTGTCACATCACTAGGCAAAGATGTTTTAATGAATCATCATTCATTAATAGGTTGTTTATCTTCTACAATAAATAATCCCAGATTACTAAATTTGAATCTTGATAGTAGAGAGGAAAATTTTATAAAAAAAAATGAGTGTTTTATGGTTTCGGAATCTTTTAAAATTAACTTATTTATTAATGGAGATAATTCTCAATCTAATCTAATATTTAGCCAAAATCAACTTCAATCAGATGTTTACAAAACAAGGAGTTTATTTTATCAATCCAAATTTGAGGAAGTTATAAAAATTGTTGAATTCTATGTTGGAAAATCTGCTTCTCCTTTTTATTATGACAATATTTTACATCTTTTATTTCAATCGTACATATATACAAATAGGTTAAAAGAGGCAATTATACTGACGGCTACCATAATATCTGATAAAGTTTTTTTTACAAATAAATTTAACATTGAAGTACTAATAAATAAAATTCAAACGAAAGGGCATGAAGTTTTTGCTAACCTAATTGAACTTCCAATTTTATTTAGTTTAATAAAAAAAGACTATGATTTGTATGAAATTTATATAGATTATATGCTTACTTATGAAGAAGAATATCCTAGTAAGCTAAATATTGAAGATATAGTAAAGATTTACTCTATCGAAAAAGTAGTTTATTTTTTAAAAGAAGTTTGTACTGTTAGTACAATTAGATACTCATTGGAATTTAAGTCAATTGATGAAGCAGAGCAAGAAAGATACGAAATCTGTATGCTTTTAAAAAAAATAGACTCTTCAAACAACCTTATTTATGAAAGAGAAATATCTGATTTACTTAGGACTGGTGCAGTTAGAAAGGCACTTAAAGAGTTTAATGCAGGAAGACTTTACGTAAATGTTGAAAGTTTGAAAAACCTTCAATCAAAAAATGTTAAGGAAAATTTTTTGAGATATAAAGAGATTGAAATGATTACCAAGGATAAAAATTTAATTGGATTTAACCCTTCAAAAGTCGAACAATGGGTTAATTATACAGATTCACAAAATAATTCTCAATTTGATAATCCTTCCTTTTTAGCATTTAAAGCTATTTATCTTGAAACAAGAGAAAAGTTTTTATTCAGTAAAGAATATGGCTTAGATAGTTGTTTAAGTACTAATTTTCGTCATGGAGCAGTCAAGAATCATTTAAGAAGTGTTTTTGAAAAATTAAACTTAGTTACTGTTAAAGAGGATGAGGAATACATAGATAATTATTATTGGTCTGAAAGAAAAGTTGCAGATTATAATTCAAATTATAAAATTCAAGAGCGATTAAAGAAATTTTCTCAAGAAATAGACGAATATACAGATTACATTAGAGATAATCTTATTCAGATACAAACAGAAAGATTTACTGATAATAAAGAAGGACTCTTCAGATATTTCACTAATGATACCTTATTATTGGATTTTTTTCAAGAACATAAAACAAGATTTGTTTCTGGAGATTCAATAATGGAAATAATTTACTCTGGTTTAATACAAACGACTATCTTTGAAATTTTTCAAAATATTTACGAAAAATTTACAATAAGTATAAATAATACTTTTCAAAAGTATGTCGAAGACTTACAATCAGATTTAAGATTATTAGGGGTTTCTAATCAATCAGAGTTATTACCAAATATAATTAAAAGTAGTACTGATATTCAGTCTGAATTGGAAATTATAGCAGAAAGCTTCTTTCTTAATACAACCAGTTCATTTTCTCTTTTAGATATTGAAACCATTATTAATGCGAGTGTTGAATATACAAATAAAATAAACCCCAATAATTGTATTAGCCCTGAGATATGTATTCAATTTTCTTTACCTGCTTACAGTAGCTTAATTTTTGTATTTAATAATTTCTTCAATAATATAATTGAGCATTCTAAATTGAGCAGTGAGGATTTGAAAGTAAAGATAGAAGTATTTAATCCTAAAGGAAACTATTTAGAAGTTAAAGTCTCAAACAATATATCACCTTTAGTAAATATATCTGAAACACAGAAAAAATTAAAGATAGTTAAAGAAAATTGGAATAACCATGAAAATATAGAGAGATCTAATACAGAAGGGGGGAGTGGATTTGATAAAATAAAACGAATTTTATTGTATGAAGTGATTGCTAAAACAGACAAATTTGAATATTCAGTAAATGCCGAGGAAGTCCAAATCTCATTATTTTTGCCATTTAAACCATTTACAATTAAAATTGAAAATATCATTAGTGCTAGTATGGCTACATATTATACAAAAGTTAGTAGTGTAGAGTATATTGAACCTATCATAACAATAAATTATCCATCGTTTGTTGTAAGCAGTAGTTTGGTCGTTGTTTTTAATTTGATGATAGAAAATATTATTAAACATTCTGGTCTACAAATAGAACATTTAAAGATTAAATTTGAAGTATTTGAACCTAAAAATGAAGTAATTGAAATTAAAATAACTAATAATATTTCAGAACAGGTTGATATTCAAATTATAGAATCTAATTTGAAATCTATAAAAGATAACTGGAAAAACTATGTAGATTTAGGAGATTCAAATACCAAATATGTTAGTGGCTTTGATTTGATTAAACATACTTTATATTACGATATGGTTTCTAAAACTGAAGAGTTCGAGTTTTTTGTGAGCCGTAAAGAAGTAAGTATTTCATTATTTTTACCCTTAAACCAGCCTGAAAATGAGAAAAATATTAATAATTGAAGATGACAAAATTAAGATTGAGAAGTTATCTGCTTTTTTTAAAGAATACGATTATACTATTGTTGAATCCTACCATAGTGGGCTTAAGGAGATAGTAAGTTCGATTACCCAATATGACTTTTTGATATTAGACATGACGATACCTTTATGGGATAAAGGAAATACTGACTTGGGAGGAAATTATGAACAATTTGGAGGGGAGAGAATTTTAAGAGAAATGAAACGACGAAAAAAAGAATTACCGACTATTTTAGTTACTATGTTTGATATTTTTTCTATACTTGGAGGTAATCTAACATTCGATGAACTAAACAGTTACTTAAAAAATCAATTTGCTACATTTTACGTTGGTGCAGTTTTTTATAATGCATCGGAAGATACATGGAAAACACAGTTAGAAAATTTTATACAGCTAATACCAAATAGAAATGATTAGTATTTTAATAGCAGATGATGATATAAATAAAATCTCTTCCATAATTCGTTCAATTCAAGATAATTATAAAAGTAAAGTTGAAATAAAACAAGTTTCTACTGTTCAAGAAACGATTGAAATTTTGCAAAATAATCACTTTCACTTGTTAATATCTGATCTCGTTATGCCTATAAGAGTGGGTGAGCTTCCAAATGAAAAAGGGGGTGAAAATCTAATAAAAGAAATTTATAAAACAAAAAACAATGTCAATGTTCCAATTTATATAATAGGTCTTACTCAATTTGTTGAGGTTAAACATAATTTTAGTGGGGTTTGGAAGGTTTGGAATTATGATTCAAGTAGCAAAGATTGGCAGAATAAATTGAGAGACTTAATTTATCATATCAGTAAAATAAACTTTAAAATTATTAAAGAAAAACAAGAAACGATTTTTGTTGAAGGAAGTACAGATAAGTTAATTTTAGAACTTGCTTTTAAGTTATTTTTTGAAGAATTTTTAAATAAAGTATCTATCGAAACTGTCAAATATGGTGGTGGTTCTTCGTGGGTAGAGAGGCAATTGGTAATTTGGGGGAAAACGCTATTGTGGAAAGATAAAGAAAAGGCAAACTACTTGAAAGCTATTGGTTTATTTGATAATGATGAAGCAGGTATAAAATCTATGGAATCTCTTGGTAATCAAATACAGGGAAATTCAGCTGAAAAAAGTACATTCTCCACAATCAAACTTAATACAAAATATACAAAGCATCTAATCCCGATTTATACAAAAGGTTTAGTTTTGCCAATAACACTTGAAGAAATGTATGCACCTTGCTTTTGGCAATATGCGAAGGAACAGAATTGGTTAGTGGAGAGAGTTTTATCTGATTCAATATTAAAAGACTCTACTAAATGGGATAAAAATAATTTTTCCTTAAAACAACATCTTTCTTGCTTGAATTTATTGGACGAAGAAGACTTATTTGTTAGGTTTAAGATTAATGAAGAACATAAAATGGATTTTGTTAAATATATAAGAGGATTAAACGATGAAGAACAAAAAGAAGGGTTAGCAGCATTTCAGCTTTTAATAAGAGATATGCTGGTGAAACTTAAACTTCTTAAAGATTCTTGATATTTACTAGGACGGGTAATGGAGATATATTCAATTTAAAGCCTGTAACCACCAAATAGACAGAAATCTCTTACTATTTTGCCAGTAATTGTCTTTTATAATCAAACTTAATTTGTAACTTAAAGCGTCAGAAATTCAAAAAACCTCAATTCCAAGCCCTCAAACTCTCCATCACTTTCCACAACCTCCACTACCAAGGGTATTTCTTCCACTTTATTAAATCGTCCAAAGTTAAAACGAATACATGAAGATGAGTCGGTTTCGGTCATGTCTAATGAAGTGATTTCAACAAATTATTCCTTCCTCAAAGACTTCTTACGCATCTAAAACCAGTGTGTTCCAAGCCTGTGTCTGGGCTACTTTTCATTCTTCGGGCTACTCTGTAACCGCTACAATAGCTGTCGTTGCACAAAAAACTTCCGCCTTTTAAACTTCTTTTGGGGGCATAAATGTCATCTGGGTCATAGCTTTTAGATGGTCCTTGTGGGTTGATCATTATTTTACTATTCGATGATTTATAGTAGTTATAGTCGTACCAATCTTTGCACCATTCCCAAACGTTTCCAGACATATCAAAAAGTCCGTAGCCATTGGGTTTGTAGGTTTTGGTTGGAGCTAATTTCAGAAAACCATCTTCGATTTCGTTGTAGTAGGGAAATTTTCCTTCCCAACTATTCGCTTTTACTTTTCCAGTATTTACGGGTTCATTTCCCCAAGGATAAATTTGATTTGTTAATCCTCCACGTGCAGCCCATTCCCATTCGGCTTCTGTGGGTAGGCGTTTATTTGCCCATTTGCAATACGCCATTGCGTCGTCCCAACTGACATGAACAACAGGGAAGTTTCCTTTGCCAATAATATTACTTTTTGGACCTTGCGGGTGTCGCCAGTTTGCTCCTGTGACCCATTGCCACCATTGCGAATAATCATTCAAATCAACTTCGTACTTGGTCGGAACAAATACTAAAGATGCAGGCACTAAAACACTATCGGGAGGTTTTGGAGTATCTAATGGTAAAGATTTTTTCAATTCATTCCAATCGGGCTTTCTTTCGGCAGTTGTGACATACTTTGTGGCATCAACAAATGCCTTGAATTGGTCATTTGTTACCTCGGTAATATCCATGTAAAATCCATCAACTTTTACTCGGTGCTTTGGGTATTCATCAGGAGATGCTTGATTATTGTCGGCACCCATGTCAAATGTACCGCCAGGGATTTTTACCATTCCTTCTACTGAATTATTCCCAGAAGTGGCAATATTTGTTATTGAACTGTCGGCAGCACCAAAACGAGATGGCACTTTCATACAAACATGAACTGAACCTGATGATTTGTTTTCAGTGTTTTTTTCTGTTTTCGTGCATGAGAAAATACAGAAATTTAAAATTATTAAAAAATATAACTTGTTGATAGACATTGGATTAGTTGCTAATTTTGATTTCAGTTTCTTTATTAGTACGCAAGATAGGGATTGAATATAGTTTTTTCGTCAGTAAAATTGTAGGTATGTTAAGTAACGGTGAAACAATAACTTATAATTTTTAAACGACTCTTTTACTGCCATTTTTATCGAAACGTCGAACCGCAACTTTTTCATTAAATAGCGACAACCGTTGCCCGATGCTATTCGCTTCAAAAGTAGATAAAACTGACCCTAAAATAGTCACCTTAAAATTTTATAAGTTATTATTTCACCATTACTAAATTATTCTTTACAAAATTCCACCATTGATTTGTCTTAAAATTCGATATTCATGAAAAAAATCACTCAATATTTATTGCTTATTTTAGCATTGTGTTGCTTGAATGCCTGTACGACTACTTCAAATTTAGCAAGAACTTCCAATACCACAATTGAAAAGGTGATGCTAAAGGCATTAGCTTGGCAGGAAGCTAATCCGATTCAAGAAAAAACTCCGACAGATTGGACAAATGGAGCTTATTATACTGGAGTAATGAAGGCACATCAAGCGACTAAAAATCAGGCTTTTTATGATGCAATGTTGAACATGGGCAAAAGGAATCAATGGAAAACCCATGACCGATTGTTCCATGCTGATGATATTGTGATTTCAAACGCATATTTACATTTGAAAAATTTGGGTGAAAAAGAGGTGAATCTTGAACCAACTGAGCGTTTTATCCAAGCACATTTGTACGAACCTCAAGATTGGAAAGTTGGCAAGGGCAATAAAGAGCAGGTGATTTTATGGTGGTGGTGCGATGCTCTTTTTATGGCTCCTCCACTTTTGACAAAGTATTCATTGATGAAAAACGACACCAAATACCTCGACGAAATGCACAAGTACTATATGGAATGCTATGGTCTGCTTTTTGACAAAGAGGAAAATCTATTTTACAGAGATAATCGCTTTTTACAAAAAGGAACAATTGATGATAAAAAAGAAAATAATGGCAAAAAAATATTTTGGTCGAGGGGTAACGGTTGGGTATTTGCTGGTTTGGCAATGATGCTTGAAGATATGCCCAAAAACTATCAGCATCGTCCATTTTATGAAGATTTATACAAAAAAATGGCTGCTAAAATACTCCAAGTACAACCCGAAGATGGTTTGTGGAGGACAAGTCTTTTAGCTCCAGAAAATTTCCCTCATGGCGAAGCAAGTGGTAGCGGTTTTCATACGTATTCCTTAGCTTGGGGTGTGAATAATGGACTTTTGGATGAAACAATTTACAAACCTGCTATATTGAAAGCGTGGAAATCATTAGCAGAATGTCAGCAAGAAAATGGGAAAATAGGCTGGGTACAAAACATAGGATTTGACCCAAAACCAGCCGATAAAGATAGTTGGCAAAATTTTGGAACAGGAGCGTTTTTAATGGCTTGTTCAGAAGTGATAAAGTTGAAATAGAATATGAAGCGAATTAAAAATTTTGATTTTGTACGGATAGATGATTTTTCGGCGACACCTAAATATCAACAATTAGGGAATTCAATTTTGGAAGGGATTCGGCAGAAAAAATTAAAAGAAGGAGACATTATGCCTTCAATTAATGAAATTAGCTTTGAATTTAATATTTCGAGAGTTACTGTTGAAAAAGGCTATAATGAGTTGCGAAAAAAAGGAATCCTTGACTCTATTCCTGGAAAGGGATATTTTATCAAAAATACGGAGACTTCTCAAAACCTCAGAATCTTCCTGTTATTCAACAAGTTAAGTAATCACAAGAAGATTATTTACGATTCTTTTGTGGAAACTCTTGGGGACCAAGCTGCTATTGATTTTTACGTTTATAACAATGATTTTAGTTTGTTTCAAAGGATTCTCAACCAAAAAAAAGGAAATTATACGCACTACGTAATCATTCCACATTTTGTAGAAGACGAAGAAAAGGCATATCAGGTAATTAATCAATTGCCCAAAGACAAACTTATTTTGTTGGATAAATTACCCTCCGCAATTACAGATAATTTTGGGGCAGTTTATGAAAATTTTGAACAAGATATTTATTCAGCTTTACAACAAGCCCTTGAACAACTTTCTAAGTATCATTCGCTCAATATTATTTTTCCTGAAAACACCTACTTTTCTCAGGAAATCATAGCGGGTTTTAAGAATTTTTGTCGAGATTTTGCATTTCAATATCAAGTAATTCATGAATTAGAAAATCATAATATTTCAAAAGGAGAGGTTTATATCAATCTCATGGAAGATGATTTAGTGACTTTGATTGATAAAATAATGTTAACATCCCTAAAAGTCGGAGAAGACGTTGGGGTTATTTCTTACAATGAAACACCACTCAAACGTTTGATTTTGAATGGATTAACAACAATATCTACTGATTTCAAAGCCATGGGACGCAGTACAGCAGAACTCGTTTTGTCTAATTCTAAAAAACACATTTCCAATCCCTTCTATCTTACTTTAAGAGCTTCTTTGTGAATAGTTGAATGATGATTTCAAATTTTGATTTTCAACAAAATAACAATTCAATATTCTACATTTTCTCTCAGAAAAGGACTGTGTAGGATAGTTTTGCATTGAAGATTCAGCTAATTTGTCAAAAAAACAAAATCTATGGGTGCAATTTTCGGAGTTCTTCTTCATTCAATCGGTGGTTTCGCATCGGGTAGTTTTTACATCCCTTACAACAGGGTCAAATCGTGGGCTTGGGAAAGTGCTTGGATTATTGGAGGCATTTTTTCGTGGCTCATCGTTCCCTTCATTGCGGCATATCTTACGATTCCTGATTTTATGGGAATCATCAAAAACACAGATTCAAATACCATTTTTTGGACATATCTCTTAGGTGTTCTTTGGGGAATTGGAGGCTTGACTTTTGGACTTTCGATGCGATATTTAGGAATGTCCCTCGGTATGTCAATTGCCCTAAGTTTATGTTCTGTCTTCGGGGCTTTAGTTCCTCCGATTTACCGAGAACTTTCAGGAACAAGTGGCGTCACTTTTTCAAAAATGGTAGGAAGTACAGGTGGAATAGTAGTAATGATTGGTATAATTGTTTGTCTATTAGGGATTTACGTTTGTGGTAAAGCTGGAATGATGAAAGAAAATGAACTTTCGGATGAACAGAAAAAAGAAACAATCAAAGAGTTTAGTCTAATTAAAGGTCTAACTGTAGCGACAATTTCAGGAACTTTAAGTGCGTGTTTTAATTTCGGAATAGAAGCAGGAAAACCGATGGCACAAGTGGCTGTCGAGAACGGTTGTAATCCTCTATTTCAGAATAATGTCATTTTTATTGTGATACTATGGGGAGGTTTTACAACTAATTTCTTATGGTGTATGTACCTAAACGCAAAGAACAAATCCTTTGGAGACTACACAGATGCAAAATCTCCTTTGGTGAAAAACTATACTTTTGCTGCTGTTGCAGGAACAACATGGTTTTTACAATTTTTCTTTTACGGCATGGGCGAAAGTAAACTTGGAAACGGAGCAAGTTCATGGATTTTGCACATGGCAACAATTATTTTAACCTCAAATTTTTGGGGTATTTATTTTAATGAATGGAAAGGTGTTTCTACTAAAACGTTTAGAACAGTTTTAACAGGAATTGCTATTATTTTGCTTTCGGTAGTGATTGTTGGTATTGGAAATTCTCTCTAAAAATAGAAAACTCAAATTTATAAATTTATGAAATCAAGCAAAGATTATAAATACGTATCCTATCTATGGGATGAAGAAAAAGCAGCAAAATTAGCAGGAGATGAAGTTGGATTATTTATTTATCGTTCCAATTTGCTCGGAGCAGATTTAAGATTGACCAACTATGGCGGAGGCAATACATCCGTAAAAATTACCGACAAAGACCCTCTCACGGGCAAGGATGTAGAAGTGATGTGGATAAAAGGCTCTGGTGGCGACATCGGCACTTTGACAAAATCGGGCTGTGCTGCCTTGTATATGGACAGATTATTAGCTCTCGAAAACGTCTATGAGGGCATTGAAACGGAAGATAAAATGGTGGAATTATTCAATCATTGCATCTTTGATTTAGCTTCAAAAGCTCCTTCGATTGATACGCCTCTGCATGGTTTTCTTCCCTTCAAACACATCGACCACCTCCACCCAGATGCTGCCATTGCCATTGCGGCAGCAAAAGACGGAGCAAAAATTACCGAAGAATTATTCAACAGAGAAATCGGTTGGGTAGGTTGGCAACGTCCAGGGTTTGACTTGGGTCTGCAACTCAGAACTTGCCTAAACGAAGCCGCTACAAAAGGCATCAAATTGAAAGGAATCATGTTAGGTTCACACGGACTTTTCACGTGGGGAGATACTGCCTACGAAAGCTACGTGAACACTTTGGACGTGACTGAAAAATGTGCTGAGTATTTAGAAAGTAATTATAAAAATGTATTCGGAGGAATTAATCCAACAATCGAATCGTCGAACCGTCAACAATTCAATAATTCAACAACTCGCCAAGCAATTGCCGCTAAAATCGCCCCAATTTTAAGAGGATATTGCTCATCATACCGCAAAATGTTAGGGCATTTTACGGATGATGCTCGGGTCTTGGAATTTATCAATTCTAATGATTTGGCGAAACTTGCTCCCCTCGGAACATCTTGCCCCGACCACTTCTTGCGTACTAAAATTGCTCCATTGGTACTTGACCAAGGAAGCCTTCGCTTTGAGCGAAGCCTTCCTTCGACACTAATAGATGAGAGTAAAATATATCTTGATACTGTTTTTGAGGAATACAGAGAGGGCTATAAGCAATACTACGAAACCTGTAAGCACCCGAATTCCCCCGCCATGCGTGATCCAAATCCTGTGGTGATTTTGTACCCAGGCGTTGGAATGTTTACTTTCTCAAAAGATAAAAATACGGCTCGCTTGGCTTCTGAATATTACATCAATGCCATCAACGTAATGAAGGGAGCGGAGGCGATTTCTGAATACACGGCATTGCCACGACAAGAGGCGTTCAACATTGAATATTGGTTATTGGAAGAAGCAAAATTACAACGAATGCCAAAGCCAAAAGCCCTTTCTGGACGTGTAGCGATGGTTACGGGATCTGCGGGAGGTATCGGAAAAGCCATTGCTAAGAAGTTTGCCGAAGAAGGTGCTTGCGTGGTTTTGAACGATATTAACGAAGAACGTTTGGCGGGTGCAAAGGAAGAGTTTATCAAGAAATTTGGTAAAGATGCTGTGGCAACGACTTTATTGAATGTAACCGATGCCAAGAGTATTTCGGCGGCGATGGATGCGGCGGCTTTGGCTTTTGGTGGGGTAGATATTATCGTCAATAATGCAGGAATTAGTATCTCAAAATCTATCGAAAATCATACTTTGGAAGATTGGGATAAACTGTATGATATTTTAGTAAAAGGGCAATTCTTCGTAACACAAGCTGCCGTTGAGGTCATGAAAAAGCAAGGATTTGGTGGTGACATTGTGAATATTGTCTCTAAAAATGCCTTAGTATCTGGTCCAAATAATGCGGGATATGGTTCGGCAAAAGCGGCTCAATTGCACCTTTCAAGATTGAATGCGGCTGAGCTGGGAGGGGATAAAATCAGAGTAAATACCGTGAACCCAGATGCCGTAATTACCGACTCAAATATTTGGGCAGGCGGATGGGCAGAAGGTCGTGCGAAGGCGTATGGAATTACCGTTGAGGAATTGCCAGCATACTATGCCAAACGTACATTATTAGGAGAATCAATCTTACCAGACGATATAGCAAATGCCTGTTTCGCATTCGTGGGAGGACTTTTGAGTAAATCAACGGGGAATGTTTTGAATGTAGATGGTGGCGTGGCGATGGCTTTTGTGCGATGATGTCGCTAACTGCACACGGATTTAACGGATTGGACACGGATTTTTTATTTTAGCGGATATGGATTTAATGAATTACAAATGTGTGTATCTATTTATGAATAATTTATATTTGAAGATTACAAAACATAATCAAAATCCGTGTCCAATCCGTCAAATCCGTGTGCCATCACATTCAAAACCACTATTTTATGAAACATGAAGAACTCAGCAAACAAATTATTAAAGTATTTTATCAAGTTTACAACGAATTAGGCTATGGATTTTTAGAACGTGTGTATCAAAATGCTTTGTTTTTTGCCTTAAAAGAAGAAGGACTAAACGTTGAACCTAACAGAAAAATCAAGGTATGGTTTAGAGGTTTTGAAGTAGGCGATTACTTTGCTGATTTGATTGTGAATGACACAATCATTCTTGAATTAAAAGCCATAGACCGTTTAATTGATGTAAACGAAGCTAAATTACTCAACTACCTCCGAGGAACTGAAATTGAAGTAGGATTATTACTAAATTTTGGCAAAAAACCAGAAGTACGTAGAAAAGTTTATGATAACGAATTGAAGAAAAATGTAAAACTCTAACGGCACACGGATTTAACGGTTTAGACACGGATAAAATAATCATTAAATCTGTGTCCAATCCGTTAAATCCGTGTTCAATCAAACTCGCCCAAAATGCAAATCGAAAAATACAAAATAGACTCCCTAAACTCAGATTTAGCGGCATCTCATACCAAAAAATTAGACTTCATAAAATCAGAAATAGATGGCATAGAAGCCATTATTTCTAAACTTATCAACTTCCAAATTGCCATTCCTTCGTGGGCATTGGGTACGGGCGGTACACGTTTTGGACGTTTCCCAGGTGGGGGCGAACCACGTAGTTTGGAAGAAAAAATTGAAGATGTGGGGTTACTTCATGCCCTCAATCAATCATCAGGGGCGATTTCTTTGCATATTCCTTGGGATATTCCACAAAACCATCAAGCCATCAGAACCCTTGCCACACAGCATGGTTTGAAGTTTGATGCCGTCAATTCTAATACTTTTCAAGACCAAAAAGACCAAGAGCATACTTATAAATTTGGCTCGTTACAAAACGTCAATAAAGCCATTCGTAAGCAAGCCATTGAGCATAATATTAAAGTAATCAAACAAGGTATTGAATTAGGATCAGAATCTTTAACCGTTTGGTTATCAGATGGTTCATGTTTCCCTGGGCAATTAAATTTCAGACAGGCTTACCAAAATACCTTGGAGAGTTTACAGGAAATTTATGCTGCTATGCCTTCTAATTGGAAGATGTTTTTGGAGTACAAAGCCTTTGAACCCAACTTCTATTCAACCACCGTAGGCGACTGGGGAATGTCCTATTCTTACGTTCAGAAATTAGGCGAAAAAGCCTTCACGTTGGTTGATTTAGGACATCATTTACCAAACGCCAACATCGAACAAATCGTTGCGTTATTGTTGATGGAAGGCAAATTAGGTGGTTTCCATTTCAATGATTCAAAATATGGTGATGATGATTTGACGGCTGGGGCAATTAAACCTTATCAGTTATTCTTGATTTTCAGCGAGTTAGTCGATGGGATGGACGCAAGAGGCATGAATCACGCCACAGATTTGGGTTGGATGATTGACGCATCACACAACGTAAAAGACCCATTAGAAGACCTTTTGCAATCAGTTGAAGGCATTATGACCGCCTACGCACAAGCCCTTTTGGTGGACAGAAAAGCTCTGAAAATTGCCCAAGACGAAAACGATGTCGTTCGTTGTCAAGAGATTTTGCAAGATGCCTTCCGCACAGACGTTCGTGCAATCGTGGCAGAGGCTCGCCTACGTGCAGGAGGGGCTTTGAATCCACTACAAGTATTTAGAAATCTGAGAGTTAGAGAGCATTTGATTGGTGAAAGAGGGAGTTTGACAGTGGCGACGGGGCTATAAGTTTTTTCGTATATTTGTAAAAAAATAAGATTATGATAACGTTAAAAATGACAACAAGCCACCCAAAGGCAGTTGAACTTGCCCGAAGATTAATGGCAAGTAAAAGAGAAACACAAGCTGAAATGCGAGAATTTGCAAAAACTCCTGAATTTCGTCAAGCAATGGAAGACCTTAGAAAGAAAAATGCAGGAAATAAATTATAATCAGCCCTATGATTTTCGCTTTTTTGGAAATGAATATGTAAAGTTTGATACTGAAATTATTGACCCGTTAGGACCTATTTATCATAATTCAATCATTCTACGAACCGATAATCCATACCGTGACCAAATAATCAAGTCATTTTTTGATTTAGCTGATGATCATGAAAAGTAGTATTTTATATTTTACACACCCTTAACCCTTCTAAAATTTCCCAAACTTCATGAAAGTCGGCTTATTCATTCCTTGTTACATAGACCAATTTTATCCCAAAGTTGGAATTGCTACTTTAGAATTATTGGAAAAATTTGGTTGCGAAGTTCACTTTCCTCCTAAACAAACTTGTTGTGGACAGCCAATGGCAAATTCAGGATTTGAGCATCTTTCAAATACTTGTAATGAATTATTTGTAGAAAATTTTTCTGATTTTGACTATATCGTTTGTCCATCGGGCAGTTGTACATTACATATAAAAGAGCATTTGCACGATTCAACAAATGAAGAATCTGCCAATAAAATCAGAAGGAAAGTTTACGAATTAGTCGAATTTATGACTGATATTCTGAAAGTTGAAACGCTGCAATCTTCATTTCCATATAAAGTTGGCTTACATCAAAGTTGTCATGGACAGAGAGGTTTAAAGTTGAGCCAAATGAGTGAATTAAATAATTTGCCATTTTCTAAGCCTCAACAATTATTATCACAAGTGTCTGGTTTAGAGTTAGTTATTCTAAACCGAAAAGATGAATGCTGTGGATTTGGAGGGACATTTTGCGTAACCGAAGAAGCCGTTTCTGTAAAAATGGGCAAGGACAGAATCATCGACCATAAAAATCAACAAGTTGAATATATTACAGGCTCTGACACCAGTTGTTTAATGCACTTAGAAGGAATCCTAAAAAGACAAGGTTTACCAATCAAAACTATCCATATCGCAGAAATTCTGAATTCGGCAGAAGGTGCGATTGTATAGAAGTAATGGAAATTAAATTGTATTTTTGTGAATAAAATGGTCTGAAAGTAATAAACAGCCAGAATATAGCACAAAATAATCCTTTGGTTTTAATGAAAATTCTTTACGATCATCAAGCGTTTAACGGTTTAAAATTTGGCGGTATTTCAAGGTATTTCCATAATCTCATGGAATGTTATGAAGGACGAAAAGATATAGATTTTGATTTATCTCTCTGGTTTTCAAATAATTACTACATTCAGCATTCCAACTTTTCTTCACACATTAAATACGAGCAGTTTTCTTCCAGTAAAAATGTAAACCGAGCTTTTTCATTGTTAAACAGAATGAATAGCACTCGCATGATAGAAAAAGGAGATTTTGATATTTTTCATCCAACCTTCTATCATCAATACTTTCTCAAGAAATTAGGCAAAAAACCATTTGTACTAACTTTTCATGATGTAACAAATGAAAAATTCCACAAAAATTATTCTGAAATCGGTGGAGATTTATCCAAGCTAAAGCAAAATTTATTGAACAAAGCCGATATTGTCATTGCAGTTTCTCAGAATACTAAAAATGACATTGTAGAATATTTTGACGTTCCAGAAGAAAAAATCAAGGTCATTCATTTAGGTACAACCATTGGCAACGCTCCCACAGTTTCTGACAATATGTTGGATGTCTTACCTAAAAATTATTTACTTTATATTGGAAACAGAGATGCTTTTAAAAATTTCGAGTTTTTCTTAAAAAACTCCTCTCAGGTACTCAAAAAATTTCCTGAAATTAAGATTGTTTGTGCTGGGGCAGGTAGTTTTTCTAAAAAAGAATTACATCAAATTCACTCTTTTGGACTTACAGACAAGGTTATTCATATTCCAGTTATTAACGACGATATGTTTAATCCAATTTACAAGAATGCCTTAGCCTTCGTTTTTCCGTCTTTATATGAAGGGTTCGGAATTCCAGTTATTGAGGCGTTTACTTGTGGTTGTCCTGCACTGTTAAGTAACCAAGGTTCATTACCAGAAGTAGGAGGGGATGCTGCCCTGTACTTTGACCCTACCGATTCGGAAGAATTTCAAAATAAATTATCTAAGTTGTTGTCAGACAATCAGTTAAGAGTCGAACTGATTAAAAAAGGGAACGAAAGAATTAAACTTTTTTCTTGTGAAAAAACAGCTTTAGAAACACTCAATGTCTATCAATCATTACTATAATTAATACAGAATGCTTCCAAATTATTTTAATATACCATATTTTAAGAAATTTCTTACTCAGTCTCAGATTAACGAAAACTCAGACGCTAATTCTAAATATCCTAAAATTACAGTTGTTACACCTTCGTACAATCAGGCGATTTATTTAGAAAGAACAATTTTGAGTATTTTAAACCAAAATTATCCAAATTTAGAGTATATCATTATGGATGGTGGCTCAACGGATGATAGTGTGGAAGTCATAAAAAAATATGAAAAATATATTACGTACTGGGAAAGTGGAAAAGACGGAGGACAAGCGGCTGCCATCAACAAAGGTTTCAAAATGGCAACAGGAGATTTAGTCACTTTTCAGAATTCGGATGATGTTTTTGTACACGGGGCTTTTGAATTAGTGGCAAAATCTTATTTATCAAATCCTGAAAATTCTTTTTTTTATGGAAATGTTGTAATGATAGATGAACACGATGAACCCTTTGAATATATAAAAACCATTCCATTTTGGTCGCCAGCCTTGATTTATGATGGAATGCAATGTCATAATCAATGTTACTTTTTCAAAAAAGAATTATTGCAAAAATTTGGATACCTGAATGAAAGCTATCGTTTTTGCTTCGACTATGAAATTATGTCTCGTTATGGTTTTGGTGAAAATGTGAAAGGTAAATTAATAGAAAACCTTTGGGGTGCATTCAGAATTCATTCAGCATCTAAGTCAAGCAATATTTCTCAAGTTGGTTTGCGAGAACATCAAACCATAAAAGAGATTTATCAATCAAAATTAAAATCATTTTTACCCGAAAAGCTCAATTATTATTATTGTAGAATTCGGAAGGTATTATATTTTATACTTAAAGGAGATTTTGAATATATTCGATATAGAAAAAACATAGTAATGGTGAAATAATAACTTATAAAATTTTAGTCTGGATATTTTAGCGTCAGTTTTCCCTACTTTTGAAGCGAATAGCATCGCTATTTAATGAAAAAGTAGGGAAAACTGGCGGTAAAAGAGTCGCATAAAAATTATAAGTTATTGTTTCACCGTTACATAACCCAATAACGCATTACAAAGCATAAATGGCTCTCAATTTTAAATACATACGCCAATCTTTAGGAATATTTATCAATTTCATGGGCAATCCTCTGGTTTTCTTTTTGAAGGAAAACTTGGGCTTTAGCGGTAGTCCTGCTTTTACTGTAGGCTCATATCTTTTGGGTTTTGCATTGATGACATCTGATGATTTTTTGAAAAAACTCTACAAACCAAACTTCCCAATGTTAAGATTGGGTGTATGTTTTTTGGCAATTTCTATTCTGTATCTGTTTTTTTACAATGATACAGTGACTTCTTCTTATGAGATTCAAAGGGATTTGATGTATTATGCTTTTACCTTTATTTTCTTATTTCTTTTAATGAGTGTCTCGAATGAAGTAAAAGACTACTTTTTGCCGATTGTAATGATTTTTACATTAATAAGTAGTTTGGCGTTATTGTATTCAATCATCAAAAACCCAAGTTATGTAATTGGAATGCGTGCTACCGTACAGTTTGGCGATGGAACTTCTTACAACAGTGGAAATCCACACATCTATGCTCGTAACGGTTTTGCAGGTTTTTTTGCCTCATATTTGTGCTTGAAATCTAAAAATATTGTTTGGCGATTGGCTTGTTTGGGCAACTTGTTACTTTCTTTGGCAGTAATTATGCTCACCCAAACCCGTTCAATTTTCTTGGCATTTTTATTGGCATTGGGAATATATCTATTTTTTAACCTAAAATGGAGCAATGTAAAAAGTGTCGCAAAAATTGTTTTCCGCCCTCAGAACATGATAGTCATTAGTGTAATCATTGGTTTTATTCTAAATTATCTCAATAACCGTTATCAGCTTTTCAATATATTGTCTAATTATTCAGATATTTTCTTTGCATCGTTCATTAAAGCAATTAATACAGCGTTGGGATTAGCAGATAAAGAAAAAGTTGATTTAGGAGCAATGGGTAGAGTTACAAGTTTTGCAACCTTTAAAGAAACCTTTCAAACCGAACCCCAAGCATTTATTTTGGGAAAAGGATACCGATTTCTTTACATGGACATACCAATTGCAGAGGCATTTCTTGATTGTGGAATACTTGGGTTTTTATCATTTGGAATATTGAATGTATTAATTTTAAAAGAATCTATTTTAGCAATTTATAGAGGAGACAATAAGTTTACGCTCTTTTTGGGTTTATATTACATTTCATATTTTGTAAATATTTTTTCAACGGGACAACCTTTTGACTTACAATATTGGTTTCCATTTGCAGTAATGATTCGATTTATGGGTGTTAAATACCTGGAAAGTCCGTCTGTAATAGCTCCACAAAGAATACTCTCAACGGTCTGATAATGAAAGTTTTAATCTTGCATAACCAATTGTGGGCTCATTATAAAACCATCATTTTCAATGAACTCGAAATATTAGCGAAACAAAATCCCAACTTCCAAGTAAAAGTGCTACAAACTGCCACTATAGAAAGAAGCAGATTGGGTTTTGGAGACTTGAATTTAGAAGAGCATCAATATGATTATGAGTTAGTACACGATGGTGTTTTGGAAGAAGTTTCAACGCTCAAAAAAATAAAAAAGACCATCAGTGTAATTAATTCTTTCAAGCCAGATGTAGTAAATTTTACGGGTTATCACGAATTGGCAACCATTTTTATATTACTTTTTTGTCAACTAAAAGGGATAAAAACGATACTATCGAATGAATCTACAATACTCGACCAGAAACGTGAAAAGATAAAAGAATCAATAAAGTCTCTGATAATCAGACAATTTGATGGTTTTTTTAACTTTGGAACACTATCGAAACAGTACATGATTGCCCTTGGTGCAACCGAGGATAAAATGCTGGTTAATAAAAATTGTGTTGATAATTTAAAAATCCGTTCAATTTTTGAAACTGCAATTACAAAACGTGAAGAGACTAAAGTTCATTTGGGTTTGGCAAGCAAAAATTTTATCTTTGTAGGAAGACTAATTTCTGCGAAAAATCTTGAGAAATTGCTTGACGCTTTTCATCAAATTGTACACTCAGAAAAGCAAAATTGGGGACTGATTTTATTAGGAGAAGGTATTTTGAAAGAAGAATTAGTACAAAAAGTTACGCAAGAAAAAATAGAAAATGTAAAGTTTATTGCTGGTCAAACATGGGAAAAAGTGCCAGAGATATTAGCATTAGCAGACGTTTTTGTTTTGCCCAGTATCGTTGAACCTTGGGGTTTAGTAATTAATGAAGCTATGGTTTGTGGTAAACCAATCCTTGTGTCGAATCAATGTGGATGCGTTTCTGATTTACTTGATGATAAAATTAATGGATATTTGTTAAATCCTTACGATGTAAACGATATTGCTGATAAAATGGCTAAAGTTATGACTATGAGTATGTTAGCCTTAGAAAAAATGGGAGAAAGTTCTCTCGAAATAATCAAAAATTATACTCCCGAATTAGTAGCTTCAGAAATGCTGAAAGGTTATCAAAAAGTATGTCTTCCAAAAAAATAATAAATTCAATTCAATTACTTAGGGGTTTAGCGGCAGTTGTGGTAGTAGTTTATCATGTATCTGGTTTTGTTGAATCAAACTATAATTCCCTTCATATTTTTGGTGGACTATTTAACTTTGGATTTGTAGGAGTTGATTTATTCTTTGTCATAAGTGGTTTTATCATACATTTTACCAGTGAAAGATATTTTAACCGACCAGAATTAATTGGCGAATATTTCAAGAAGCGTTTTGTAAGAATATTTCCGATTTATTGGGTAATATTTTTTATCATGTTAATCTGTAACTTCTTTCTGATTGTTTCCATTCATCAAAAAATGGAGGCTTTTGATGAAGTTTTAGTTAATCCTTTAGAATTCTTCAAAACATTAATTTTATTCCCAAATCACAAGGCAATAAATGCAGTAAGTTGGACGCTGAGTTATGAATTATTCTTCTATTTCTGTATTTCGCTCTTGATTTTATCTGATAAATTCAAATGGGTTTTAGTAGGTATTCTGCTTGTTTCATTTGGAAATTCTTTTTACTTAGTGCCAGTCAATGGTGCAATTCCATTTACCCCTTTCGACTTTGTATTTAGCCTCTATAATTTTGAATTCTTTTTCGGCTTTCTGTTGTATTATGCTTACAAAAAAATAGAATTTACCAAACTATATCCCAATATTGCGATTCTCTTACTTAGTTTTTTTGTTATTGGTTTTTGGGGAAATGAAGTTGCGGATAGTGGTTACTACCAAAGAATTCTTGTTTTTGGTTTGCCTTGTGTGGGCATACTCTTTTCATCATTACAATTAGAGAAAGCTGAGAAACTCAAAATTCCTTACTTTTTCATCAAATTAGGAGACGCATCGTACGCACTCTATTTGGTACATTTCCCGCTAATGTTGATAGGTAATCGGATTCCTAAGATTTTTGATATGTATGTTTTTCACCCATATTGGGAAGGGATTAACTATAAAATATTGGTTTACGTAATAATAATTGGCATTATTGCACACCAATATCTTGAAAAGCCATTGTTGAAAATTTGCAATAAAGCACTGAAAATCAAATAGTTTGATGAATAATTCGTTGAAAATCTTAAATATTTGTGGTTATTCATGGGACATAGGTGGACCGCCAAAAATCATCTTTGATCATGCCGAAGTTCAGTTAAAAAATGGGGCAGAAGTGACAATTTTAACCCCTATGTCTGAAGGTCAAAAATTGTATGCTTTGCCTGAAGGTGCAAAAGTAGTTATTTGCAAAAGAAGTAAACTGTCAAGATTTTGGGCTGAATTTTCTTGGGAGTTGTTCCAATGGTTAAAGATTCATGGCAATGACTACGACATCATTCACATTCATGGTATTTGGCATTTTGCTGGTGTAGCTCCTTTTCTATTAAATCTAAAAACTCCTAAAGTTATTACAATTCATGGACTTTTAGACCGTTGGACAATCAGCAAAGGTTATTGGAAAAAGTACCTGTTTGGATTATTTTTTCAGAAGAGAATTTTATTCAATACTGACCTAATTCAGATAAATAATAAGGACGAAGAGCAAGATTTGATTAGATTTTTAGGCAAACCACCCAAAAACGTAGCTATCGTTCCGAACGGAATGAAAATTGCTAACTTCGAGAATCTCCCATTAAAAGGAAATTTTAGAAAGAAAATCAATTTAGAGGATGGTATAAAATTGGTACTATTTCTATCTCGAATCAACCTTAAAAAAGGATTAGACTTACTATTGCCTGCTTTCAAAAATGTTATTGAAGTTCGTAAAGATGTGAAATTGATATTAGCTGGTCCAGATGATGGCTATCTTTCTGATACTCAGAAATTTATTGTCGAAAATAACCTCCAGTCTTCTATTGAATGGGTCGGGATGTTGACAGGAAATGATAAATTAGAAGCCTTTGTTGATGCTGATATATTTGCTTTGCCTTCACATTCGGAGGGTTTTTCAATTGCTACTTTAGAAGCCTTGATTTGTGGTATTCCTTCGATTCTTTCTGATAGAGTAGGTTTTGGAGAAGTTTTGAAAGAAAGAAACGCCGCTTACATAACTGAGTTGAAAGTTGATGCAATATCAGATGGAGTTTTGAAAATGCTCGACGATACTGATTATTGTAAAAGAATTTCTGAAAACGGCAAAAACCTCGTCAAGGAAAAATACGATATTGAAATTGTTGCCCAACAATTGTTAAATGAATTTCAAAAAATTGCCATTCCCAAATGATCCTTCATGCTTGATATTTCTGTAATAATACTTACATTCAACGAAGAAAAACACATTGAAAGGTGTTTGAAATCCTTGCTTTTATTTACCGATAAAATTTTCATTATAGATTCTGGTTCGACAGACAAAACGGTTGAAATTGCACAAAGCTTAGGGGCAATTGTTCAGTTTAATCCGTGGGTTACTTATGCACAGCAATTTAACTTCGGAATTCAACATAACCCATTCAAAACCAAATGGTTAATGCGGATGGACTGTGATGAATATGTAATGCCTGAATTGGCAAATGAGCTAATAGAAAAACTTCCTGCCACACAAGAAGAGTTTTCTGGGTTGTATGTAAAAAGACGAGTATTTTTCATGAATAAATGGATAAAAAGAGGAGGTTATTATCCGATTTGGCTTCTTCGGGTTTGGCGTTCAGGCAAAGGAATCTGTGAAGAAAGTTGGATGGATGAACACATAAAATTATTTGAAGGAAAGACACTGAATCTGACAAATGATATTGTAGATCATAACTTGAATAACCTTACTTGGTGGACTCAGAAACACAACTTATACGCTATCAGAGAGGTGATAGATTTACTAAATATCAACTATAATTTTAGAGATTTTCAGGCGGTAGAACCAGTTTTTTGGGGAACTCAGGAGCAAAGAAAACGATATTTGAAAGTTAAATATGCCAATCTTCCGCTTTTTACAAGACCATTGTTTTACTTTTTGTACAGATATTTTATTAAATTGGGTTTTATGGATGGTAAACAAGGCTTAATTTGGCATTTCTTGCAAGGATTTTGGTACAGATTCTTGGTTGATGCAAAAATTTATGAAGTTTATCATAGAGTTGGAAAAGAGAAAGAAGATATTATTCAGTTTTTTAAATCTGAATATGGCAAAGATTTAACCGCAAAACAATGAGTTTCAAAACCGATTTGTCAAAATTTAATAATGATTGGTATAAACCAGGTAGTAAATATAAAATTCTGCTTTGGTTTATCGTTAATCGTCTGATTATCAATACATATTTGCCAATTCCTGTGTATTTTAAATGCTTGATTTTGAGAATTTTTGGAGCAAAAATAGGAAAAGGAGTTATGATAAAACCTAAAGTGAATATCAAATACCCTTGGTTTCTTGAAGTTGGTGATTACGCTTGGATAGGAGAAAATGTTTGGATTGATAATTTGGGTAAGGTTTTTATTGGAGCAAACGCTTGTGTTTCTCAGGGTGTCTTATTGTTAACAGGCAACCATGATTACAAAAAAGAAACTTTTGACCTGATTTTAAAAGACATAATTATTGAAGATGGTGTTTGGATTGGGGCAAAATCCGTTGTTTGTCAAGGTGTTACTTGCAAAAGCCACTCGGTTTTAGGAGTTAATTCTGTTGCTACTAAAAATTTAGATTCATATTCTGTTTATCAAGGAAATCCAGCTCAATTTGTCCGAATACGAATTTAGTGTTTGATTTAATTTTCTTCAGTTTGCATATAGCTTAAATTCTTCCTAATTTTATTCATACAGTTTCTTCAACAAATTGACATTTTTATTTTCTTCGTTTTCGGATTGTAATATATTGATTATCAGTATCTTAAAATTAATTTTTCAGATATTTTATTTCTCGTTTCAGATATTTTTTTTACCTTTCCAAAGAAAGTTTAAATAACATCTTTTAAGAATTCATCAAAAACTTTTCAAATGGCAAATTTTTTCTTAAATCTTTACGAAGATAGACTTTTCCAAATCGTGGTTTCTTCGATAGTAGCTTGTACTGTTTCTATGGCAGCAATTCCTGTTATTATAAAGATTTCTCGTTTAAAAAATCTCATGGCTGAACCAGGTGGAAGGAGTTCACATGAATACAAAACTCCCACTTTGGGTGGCGTAGCCATTTTTGCGTCAACTTTGGTTAGTTATTTTCTATGGGAAAATCCTGATGAAACACAATTGCTACATCTTTCCGTCTCTGCGATTGTGATGCTGTTTTTCTTAGGCGTGAAAGATGATATTTTGATATTATCTCCAAGAAAAAAGATGTTAGTTCAAATAGCTGCTTCTGCTTTAGTGGTCACATTGGGGGATTTGCGTTTAGATAATTTCTACGGAATTTTGGGAATCAATGAAATTCCATATTTCATAAGTCTTGTTATCACAGTATTTATTTTCATTGCATTAATTAATGCCATCAATTTAATTGACGGCATTGATGGATTAGCTGGAGGAATCGGTATGATAGCTGGCGGAATGTTTGGACTTTGGTTTTACCTAAATGAACAATACGCCATGGCTTGTATGGCAGCATCGTTGTCTGGTTCTTTAGTAGGTTTTCTAAGATATAATTTCTCAAAAACTTCCAAAATATTCATGGGAGATACAGGGTCATTAATTGTTGGATTTATGTTAACAATGTTTGCCGTACGTTTTGTTCAACTCAATGTTGAATACAGATTTGACCCTAACGCCTCTTTTAGTGCCCCAATTTTAGCAATAGTTTTATTGATTGTCCCGATTTTTGACACGCTTAGAGTATTTATTATTAGATTAAAAAATAAAAAATCTCCTTTCGTCGGTGACAGAAATCATTTGCATCATATCTTGATTGATGCTGGATTAAGTCATTTTCAGGCATCTGCCATTCTTTGGTCGTTCACTTTGGTTTCGTCAATTCTATTTTTAGCAATTAGTAATTCACTTGAAAATAATTCATCGCTTTATTTACTGATTGCCCTTTTTGCAATTTATATGTATGTTTCTCATTTACTGAAAAACAGAAATGACAAAAGAGCTGATAACATTGCAACAGATAAAAATAATGAACAATTGCTTCCGAAAAGAGCAAAAATTTTAGTTGAGTCATAAAAAAAGACCGAGAAATTAATCTCGGTCTTTTTTATGACTAACACACTGATTATTAGAGAATTAATTCAAATCTTTGAGTTTTTCTTCAACTCTCTTTAGTACATTTTTGCTATTTTTTAACTGGTCATTCAAGTAAGTTTTGCCAGCATTCACTTCATTTTGAAGGCTGTCTTTGATCATTGTCCATTTTACTTTCTGGTTTTCAAGAGCATTCCGTTGAGAATTATTATTTTCAGAGTTATTTCTTTCTTTCCGTTCAGAGTTTTCTTTTACACCGCTTGAAGAACTCTTTTTCTCTTTCGGTTGCTTAGTTTCTGGACTATTAATCGGCTTAAAATCTTCTTTCTGAGTATTACTTATTTCACTTGGCTTTTCTGAAAAAATATTACTTTCTTTTACTGAATCTTCCTTAAACTGTTCGTTTGAATTGGCTAAATTTAAAGAATCAGCATTAATCGGAATATAAGTTACGTAAGGAGCTGCGGTTGTAGTGTCTGATTTACTTGCAAATGGATTATTAAACCCATTCGACTTGAAATGCCAAAATCCTAAACTTGCAATTGTTACTAACAGCAAAGGAATCAAAACCATTAACCAATTAAAAGATGATTTCTTGGAGGATGAAACAAGTGGCTTTACAACCTCTTGTGAATTTGCAGGAACAGCCGTAACAATATTTTTATTATTGATTACTTCCATTACAACTACATTGTAACCCTCTTCATGATTGGTTGCGTTAGCGATTTTTAGAAGATTCTGACAAGCAATTTCGGGGGATTCACTTTCACGAATAATCTCATCAATTTCATTATCAGTTAATTTTTCTCGAAGATTGTCGCTGCAAATCAATACTCTGTCGCCTTCTACTAAGTCATAAGAAATTGTTTCTAATCGAGAAGGCTTAGAGAGAAATTGTAGTTTCTGTCCGTTTCTGCTAAGATAACAACGGCTAAAACTGATCCAATTGATAAGAGAGGTATCACCCAATTCCCAAGAAACTTGAAGTTCGTTATCTGGGTCTTTTTCTTTTGCAATCTTGCTCGCATATTGGTAAATCTGTAAGACAGAATCACGAATTGCCCGATACATTGCTTCTGAATCAGGTTGTTGGGCAGCGGCATTTTCCGTTAAATTTGTATCCATTTTGGTAAGGAAAAATGTTTATGCCCAGATAGGCGGTCTGGGAAATTTACACATAGTTGAACTCTTAAAGGTTCTTCCTTGATATTTTACAAACAATATGCCAAAGTTTGGTTTTGAAGCGGTTAGGTAGGAATAATACAAAGATAATCTGGAAGTTGAGAGAAATTACCTTATTTTAAAATACATTTCTTTGGTTTGTGTAGAGAAATTTTCCCAGGAAAAAAGGCTTGCTCTTTTTAATGCTTTGATACTAAGCTCATTACGAAGAGTTGAATTTTTAAAAATACTAAATATTGCCTCTTTTATTCCCTCAATATCATTCGGATTTACTAAAATACCAGCATCCCCAACAACCTCTGGGAGAGACGATCTATTGGAAGAAATTACGGGAATTCCACATTGCATTGCTTCTAAAGGAGGAAGTCCAAAACCTTCATAATGTGATAAATACGTGAATCCTAAAGCTCCAGAATAAATAGCTGCCAAATCTTTATCTGCAACAAAACCCGTAATGAAAATTCGACTTCTTACTTTTTCGGACATTTTCATCTCCTCGAAAATCTGTTCAAACTTCCAACCTTTTGTTCCTACTAAAACTAAATTAAAATCTGTAATATTCTCATTTTCAATTAGTTCTATAAATGCTTTGATTGTTGTATGAATATTTTTACGAGGTTCAAGTGTCGATAAACTTAGTAAATAAGGAGTTTCAGAAGGAATTTTATATTGTTTCAAAACATTTCCAATTGTTGATTTGTCATGAACTTTATAAAAAAAATCGGTTGACGCAGCAAGATATTGAACAAAAACTCTTTCAGGATTGAAGTTAGTGATTTCACAAAAATCATTTTTTGTTGCATCTGAAACGCAAGTCACAAAACCGTCTTTTGGGATACTTTTGATAGTTTCTTGCAAAATCTTTGTGTGACCTTCTTCAAAGAAATGAGGAAATTTTATTGGAATCAAATCATGAATTGTCATGATTTTTTTTACTGAATTATTAGCTAAAACTTGTGCCGAAAAGGGGAGGTATGGGCTATGGAAAATGTCAATTTGAGGGAATTGTTTCTCATCAAGAACTGAATTATAACCAGACATTGAATGAAAAACTTTTCTTATTCCTTTTTGAGGAATGGAGTTTTTGGGAAATAATTGATAAACAGCGTTCTTGAATTTTGCTGATTTAATTTGTGCTTTGGAATGTAGAAAATTGTATTGAGAAGAAGGTTTCAACTCATTTAACATTAAAAGTGAATCTGGGAGATTATCTTCACAGGCATAAAATAAGTTTAAATCTGCGTCTTTTTGTAACCCTATTGCCAACTGTTCAACAACCCTAAAAACCCCAGTGCGGGATTTTTCATGGTAAAAACCCATACCAAGTGTAGAAATGTCTAAAGCAATATTCATAAAGTTTTAATTGGTTTCGTAATAATACCCTAAATTAATATTTTCAATAAAATTAATGATTTTCCACAAGGCTTTTTTAATAAATTTTACAGGAAAAGAATCTTGTTTTTTCTCAATAAATTTGCCAAAAGTAGGCTTAATATGACGGTAATATTCGTAATTATTCTCTAAAATATTAGCTCGATATTCGTTAAATAAACTTCCAAGTGCTTGATTTTCAGAGAGATATTTTTTTGAAAGAAGATGTTTAGAAATTAATTGTGGTTTGTCAACCGAATAGCCACTGAAATGATAAAATACCAATGGAGTTGTCTGATTGATAAAATAGTTACCGTCTTTTTTTGATACTGTCCTTTCTTGTAAATTCCAATAGGCAGCATTATAACCAATCTCGAAAGTGACTAAAACCTTTTCAAAATAGATTGGTACGAAATTAAGCCAAAGTTGGTCAACACCCATTCCTTTTTCAAAATCATAAAAACCCATCACTCGTTCTCTTTCAGTCCACCAATTCAGAAAGCGAAAAGTGTTTTCAGTTCTTTTCACCGCAAAAAAACCTGCATTATAGATTCCTGCATTCAAGAATGCCTTTTCATTCCAAAGAGATGTTAGAGGCAAAGGTTTCGTTACATGAGGCGTAAGAATAATGTCATTTGTTTCAAGATACTCTTCAATTCCTGTTAAATCACCTTTTACCCAAATATCGGCATCTAAATAGATAAGTTCTTGAATTGCTGGATTTTCGTGAAATAAATAAGTGGCGAAACAGGGCTTCATCGCACAACTCAGTTCAATTATGGTATATTTTTCACTCAATTCTTCAAAAAAAGGGAGATTTAAGGTTGAAACAGGAATAATTTGAAACTCAGTTTGATGAATTGTAGCAGGTAAAACGTCAATCAATCCAATCACAAAATGGTATTTTGGATTAGATTTTTTGAGAGAATCACCCAACGAAAAAGCGAAAGGCAAGTGATTACTTGAACAAACTGTATAGACGATGTGCAATTGATTATTTAGTTTTTGTTGAAAGAAGGGCATTTTCCAACCTATCTATACAAGATTGAATTGTCCATTTTTGGAAGATATTTTCATATCCGTTTAGACGTATTTGTTCGTATTGACTCGGATTTTCTTGAAAATATTGAATAGCTTTTGCCATTTCCGTATGAGTATTTGACCATATACCATTAAAATTTGGCTGTATTGTCTCACGTACTCCTCCTTGCGGAATTGCCACTACGGGCGTTTTACAAGCATTGGCTTCCAAAGGAGCAAACCCGAAAGGCTCTAATTGAGATGTGTAAACCATGCAGAGTGCTTTGTTTAGCAATTCTACCAATTCTGTATCTGGAATTAGCTTTTTGATTTCAAAATCAACGTTTTTTTCTTTGGCTAAAGCCATTAAATCTGCTGTATATTTTTTGTCACCCATATTGGCAACCCAAATAATCTTTGGTCTATTTTCTTGGATTAAAGCCACCGAACGAATCGCAAATTCAGGATTTTTATTGATAAAAGTATTGCCTAAACCTATGACAAAATTTTCTTTTGGTAGTCCCAAGTCTTTAAAAATATCAGTATCAATTCCTAAATAGCAAACCTCCCCAGCTTTCCCAAAAACCCTCATGCAAGTGTCATTAGAATAAAGGGAATTAACCAAAACTTTATCGAAAGCTAAATAATTTATCTTCTCTTCACGAACATGAACTCGGTTTGTTCTTTCATTCCAAAGGTCAGCTAAAAATATTTTCCAATTACTCCTTCTTAATAACTTTGGATAGGTTGATTCTAATCCTTCCCAAATTAATGTCGGAAGTGCCTCATACAGAGGGCGATACGGTTCACCTAAATAAAGTACGCTTGGAATATTAGTGTATCTGGCAATATGTGGCGTACCAAAATGCCGACAAGTATTGGCAAAAAGAATATCAAAATTTCCTTGATTTATGGCTTCTGCACACTTTTGAGAGTGGCTTTCAAGAGCCAGCATTTTTTTTGTTTTCTCGAAAAAAAAACTTCCCAATTTTTCAGAAAAAGAGAGTTCTTTTTGAGTGATTTCTAAATCTATCGGATGAATTTTTATTGAATCAGGTAGAATTAAAATCCCATCAACTGTTGGATTACTCGCCCATAATTCAATTTCATGCCCTCTTTCGATAAGTCCTTTTAAATGATAATTTAACGCTCTTATACTACCACCTGACGGAAGATTATGCCATACTGCAATTTTCATGATTAAGATAAAATGGCTAACAGTTTACGTAAAGGACTTTGCAAAAACATTCTTACACGACGATATTTTTTTATTTTATTCGGTTTTATATAAAAACACTTAAAATTGATAAAATAATCATTGTGGTGTTGTTTTAATTTATTGACATAGAAGTCAAATAGAGGAACAATATCTGGTCGGTTTTCAAAAGTTATTCGATTTTGATATTTTGAAACCACATCAGACTTTTTCAATTCAAACCCGCTAAAGTGGAAAAAAGTTAATGGAGTATTATTGATAAACCATTTGCTATTTTTTTCAGACACCTGTCTTGCATGAAGATTCCAATAAGCTACATTATATCCTGCACCCTTTTCGATAAAATAATTTTTATAATAAAGTGGTACAAAATTTATCCAAATTTGATCAACAAATAACCCGTTTATCAAATCAATTTTACATTCAGTTTTCAAGCGGTCTTTCCACCAATCTATTAAATGATACGTTTCCTCTCCACGGCTTGTTGCTAAAAATCCTAAGTTGTAAATACCTGTGTTCAATAAATTTGTTTCGTCTGGTAATAAGCCATCGAGTTCTATCGGAACACTTGTATGAGGGGTTACGACAATTTGATTTTTAACCAAATTATTCAACAACTCCGTCAAAGGTTCAAACACAATAATGTCAGGGTCAAAATAGATAACGTTCTGAATATCAGGGCGATTTTTGTAGAAATAGTCGAAATAGAAAGGTTTTACAGCAGTGTTTAGTTCTGTGATATTATAATTTTCACACATTTCTTCAAACCCTTCTATACCGATTTTATCAATTTCCAGAAGCGTGTTTTGAGGGATTTTATCTGCATCTAATTCAACTCTATCTAACCTATCAACCAGACCGATTACAAATTCAATGTCTGGATTTTGGATAGCTAACGATTCGCCGAGAGTTTTGGCTTGGGCTAAATAATTGATTGAGCAAATAGTAAATGCGAGAGTTTTGGTCACAAAGGCAATCTTTCAATTTGAGTAATTCATAAAATGATTCAGTCATTAAAGACTTAATCATTCTACAAAAATAGTCAATAATTATTGATTGGGGGAAGATTTAGACTGATTTTAATATTTCAACAAATTTTTGAAATGCAACATCTTGGTTATGTCTTTCAAGTACTTTTTTTCTGCCATTTTGCCCGAAAGTAGTCCTTTGTGTTTGATTATCGCCCAGCTTTACCAGTTTATTGGGTATTTCTGCCACGTTCAAATACTCAATCAAATGACCACAATCACGTTCAACAAAATCTTTAGCTCCACCCGATTTATCAAATGCAATAATTGGTCTTTCCAATAAGGCTGCTTCTAACATTACCAAAGGGTAGGGGTCTTCCCGAGAAAGTAGCATGAAAACATCAAAGGCAGCCATGTAGTCAAGAGGATTAGAAACTGATTCTTTCAAAATAAATTTCTTCATCTCCATTTTTTCAATTTCAACTTCAAAAATTTTATATTCTGCTTGGTCTTTTGAACCTCCAATCCATACAAACTGGAAATCTTTAAAGTCCAAAGATTTTGCTAATTGAACGAACATATCAACACCTTTTCTAAGGTCAATTGTTCCCATTCCACCAATTAGTAAAGTTTTCTGATTGGCAGCTCCTAATTCCTTTCTAACCTGAAAGATTTTACTATAATCTGTCTTGAAATTGTAGGCTTCCTCAGACAGCAGCGAAGGAAGAATGACAATTTTCTCTTCTTTAATTTTGTGATTTTTGATGAGATTTTCTTTCACTGATGCCCCACAGGCAATATATGAAGTACTGAATTTCAGAACGTTAGCAAAGTTTTGTTCGGAAGTGTACATTCTAATACCCATTTCGAGTTCATGGCAGTAGGTCACAATCGGACAATCCAAAGAAGCTAATTCGGGTAAAATATCTCCATTGGAAATTGTATTTGAAACAATTAAATCAAATTTCTTTTTGGGAAGTCGGTTGATTGGTAGGTCAGGCTCAATTTTCTTAATTCCTAATTTATCCTTCCATTTTTCAGCATCCGTCGGGATTCTTGCAGGAGCATCCCAAATAATAGTTTCGGATACTTGTTGGTATTC
>JAAFJL010000270.1 GCA_013298865.1 Cytophagales bacterium
ATTATTTCCTTACGAATAGCTAACGGTGTGGCTTGTCCCATCTATTTTGAATTTAACAATATGTCAAAGAACGAAAAACTAAGTCTTTATGTCTATACTAAATCTAAAACTTAAAGACGGACAGCATAATCCAAATACTAAAAATTCAGCCAATATAGTAAAGGGTTAAACAAAAGAAAATGTATTTGTAAATACTTTCAAAACATAGCTTAATTTATGGTTTTACAATTTACAAAAACAAATTCTATCAACCCTGATTATCAGGTATTAATAAAATTATTAGATGCTTATTTATTGGAAAAAGACGGAGATGAACTTGAGTTTTTGCCCAATTTAACCATTCTGATAACATCAAAAATATCATTGTGGTTTATGAAAACGACACTGCCGTAGCTTGTGGGGCAATCAAAGAATATTCACCAACAATTATGGAAGTGAAGCGAATGTATGTGAAGTCAGAAGTTCGTGGAAAGGGAATAGCTTCTATGATTTTGGACGAATTAGAAACTTGGGCAAAGGATTTGGTCCATACTGAAACCATCTTAGAAACAAATTTTTCTATGGAGAGTGCCGTGAATTTGTACCTGAAAAATGGTTACAAAATCATAGAAAATTACGGACAATTCATAGGCATAGCCAATAGTGTGTGCATGGGAAGGTAATTTTTTAAGGATCGAATTGGTTATAATGCTACAAATAAATACTCATAAAGTGTTAATAATTAATTGTTTAACCCCGTTCCATGCCTGCAATAGAATTGTCGGGGCAAGCGAGTTAACAAAACACTATAAATTCTCTATCTCAATTTCTGTCAACCCTGTATATTTGATTATTTTATTGATTGGTTCATTATTTTCTTTCATAATTTTTGCAAATTCCAAAGTTCTCAAATCTTTTCCTTCATCAATCGCTGTATCAATTACACCTTTCAAATCTCGATAATTTTTCAAACTTTGCTCATAATCATGCTGTTCTTCTGGACTATAATTAGCAATTTCAGCCTTACCAAAAGCTTGTATAAAAACATCATCTTTAAATATTTCTGGAATATTTTCAAAGTCTTCCAAGTGTTTAATAAAGTAAAGCCATTTATCCAAACGTGTTTCGAGTTCATACTCTTTTGCTGTAAAATGAGGCATTTCTAAATACACAAATAACAATTTTTTATAAAATAATTTATTGTTTTGATCTTTTAGTTGAACCGTATGTATAACTTCATTTTGTCCGTTTTTGCTCTTACCTTCTTCAAAAGTAAAATCCAAAATCCCAACACAGTAAACGGATTTCAATTGATAATCCCATTCACCCTTTTCAGCTTGTTCTTGTATCGGAAACGTTGAATAATATACTGTCCTATCCTTGAAATAATTTTGTTTTGCCTTTTGAAGTTCAACAATAATTTTCTCACCTGAATGTGTTTCACAATAAATATCGTAAATCGCTTTTCTATCCTCGTCCGTTTGCCCTGATTTAGCTTTATCTTTAAAAGTTAAATCTATAATATTACTTTCTGGCAAGAGGCTCGTCAAGAAATCTATAAGCACAGGTTTACTGGCATCTTCACCAAATATTTTCTTAAACCCGAAATCTGTAAATGGATTTACATATCTTGCCTTCATATTTTTGTATAAATTGTTTTAGCAAATTTATTAATTATTTGTGGAATATTTACGACAACTCTGCTATCCTCAATATTTTCCACTTCAGTTACAAATGCCTTGATTTCACTCTCCTCAATCCCTACTGACATACTGTTGTCACTTTGATGTTTTAAGTTTGTCAAAAAAAACACGAACAACATGACAATCACGAACATCCTTTTCTGGGTATTGGTCGCTGTATTTATAGCTCCTTCCCTTTATTTTGGCTACATCAAAATGGTAGCAAAACCCGAAAAAATTGAGCAATTCACAAACTGGGGATTTCCTCAGTGGTTTATGCGTGGCTTGGGTTTAACAGAAATACTGGCAGCAGTCTCGCTGATTTTTCCACAAACCAGATTTTATGGAATGGGCGTTTGGGCAATTATTTTGGTCGGGGCGATTTACATCAATATTCGCTACAAAGAGAAAGATTTACCCGTCGCATTGATTGTCTCGTTACAATTAATTGCCATTTATTCACTTACTTTTTTTATTTAGAAAATCCATGCAAAATCAAAAAATCGAAGCCTTTCAAGTGATTGGTATATCCATCAGAACAACAAATAAAGACGCTGCTACATTGGGTAGTATCGGGAATTTATGGGGAAAATTTCTCTCAGAAAATCTCATGTTACAAATTCCGAACAAAACCTCTTTTGATATTTATTGCCTATATACAGACTATGAGAGCGATTTTACAGGAGAGTTCACTGTAATGTTAGGTTGTAAAGTCAACTCGTTGGACAATATTCCCAAAGGTTTCGTAGGCAAAACTATTCCTGCTGCCGAGTACCAGAATTTTACCGCAAAAGGGAAAATGCCAGAATGTGTTTACGGAACTTGGCAAGAAATCTGGACGGCTAAAATTGACCGAAAATATTCTACCGATTTTGAGATTTATGGCGAAAAATCTCAGAATCCTGAAAATGCTGAAGTAGAGATTTTCATTGCTTTGAAGTGAGTATAAATGTCCAAAATTGTTGAACAATAAGTTTATCCGTACCTTTGTAGCGTAGAAAAATAAAATCCTACTTTACAAAAACATGACATTCAACGAATTAAACATTATAGAACCTATTCTGAGAGCATTAACAGCAGAAGGTTATACCAATCCGACACCTATTCAAGAAGAAGCAATTCCTATACTTTTGAAACGTCACGACCTCTTGGGTTGCGCCCAAACAGGTACAGGAAAAACAGCCGCTTTTGCGATTCCGATTCTCCAGATTTTACAAGAAGAACAGATTTTAGACAAAGGTAAAAAAGGAATAAAAGCACTCATACTCACTCCTACAAGGGAATTAGCCATTCAGATTGATGAAAGTTTTGAATCTTATGGCAAACATTTACCACTGAAACACTTGGTGATTTTCGGAGGAGTTTCTCAGAAAGGACAGACAGACGCACTCAGGAGAAGTCCAGAGATTTTGATTGCTACGCCTGGCAGATTATTGGATTTAATGAATCAAAAAATCATTAGCCTCAGTAGCGTAAAAATGTTTGTCTTAGACGAAGCCGACCGTATGCTCGACATGGGTTTTATTAATGATGTAAAAAAGGTTATCTCCAAATTGCCTCACCAAAGACAATCGCTTTTTTTCTCGGCAACCATGCCAGAAGAAGTAGCAAAATTGGCTGGAACGATTCTGATAAACCCTCATTATGTAGAAGTTACGCCTGTTTCGTCAACAGCAGAAACCATTGAGCAATCTTTATATTTTGTCGATAAAGGCAATAAAAAGCTCCTTCTCGAACATCTGTTAAAAGACAAAGCTATCAAATCTGCTTTAGTTTTTACTCGTACCAAACACGGAGCGGATAAAGTTGTAAAAGACTTATTGAAAGTAGGAGTTACAGTAGAAGCGATTCATGGAAATAAGTCTCAGAATGCTCGTCAGCGTGCATTATCGAACTTTAAATCTGGTGAAACACGAGTATTAATTGCCACAGATATTGCTGCCAGAGGAATTGATGTTGACCAACTTTCGCACGTAATTAATTATGAATTACCCAATATTCCAGAAACTTACGTACACAGAATTGGGCGAACAGGACGTGCAGGAAATGAAGGAATTGCGATTTCGTTTTGTGAAAATGAAGAAAGAGCTTTTCTGAAAGATATTCAGAAATTAATTGGTAAAGTAATTCCCGTGGTGAAAGACCATCCTTACGCTCCCGAAAACAGTACGCCAGTTTTATTACCTTCTGCTACTCAGAAACAAGAACCTTCTCGCAGAAGACCCAACAATGCCCAAAGTAACAAAGGTGGCGGCAGTGGAAAGAAATGGTTTAATAAGAAAAAATAGGGATTGTGTAAAAAGTCTAAAGTCTATGAGCGACCGTCGCTCGGTTAAAAGTTTTAAGCAGAAATATTATTCTGTAAAATTGAATATTTCCCAATAATATACCTTAGAATAAGATTTCAAAGACTATTTCGGAATATTATTTGGCGGAAAATACTTTCAACTTTTAACTTTAGACTTTTTACACAACCCCAAGTTATTCAAAAATATGTTGAAGGGCTTTCAAATTATCATCTTCATAAAAAATAGCCTTGATTGGAATCCTAAAACCTCTGATAACTTTACTTTCTATTTCTCCCTCATGGTTTTTAATGTTGAGTTCGTAAACACCATGATTTAAAAAATACTGCTCTACGGTCTTTTTAGTAGGGTCAATAATCCAATATTCTTTTATACCATGCTGTGCATAATCAGTAAATTTGATTCCTCTATCATTTTTCTCTGTACTTTTCGATAAAATCTCTACTATAAAATCAGGAGCAGGGAAAATCATTTGTTCTTCATCAAAATCTTTTACTCGCTTTTTTTCAAAAAAACACAAATCAGGCTCATAACTATTTCTGGTTAGTTCAATCATGAGTTTTTCTACATAAACTTTCCCTAATTTATTTTTCAGCACATAAACAGATAGCAATGTTTGTAAATTTCCAGAAACATCATTGTGCTTTTTTCTGACAGGAGAATGAAATATTGCTTTTCCGTTGATAAACTCTGCTTTATCATCTTCTGATATTAAATTATAAAAAGCAGTTCGTCTTTCTTGCTCAGTATTAAACACCTCCGTGAGTTTCTGAATATACTTCGGAAGTTCAGGAGAGTCAATAATGGGTTGTAAAATGGCTAAATTCATATTTTATTGCTAAAGAATTTTCAACGACTGGGGATAGGGGCTTAGCTTAATAGACTTCCTGCGAATGTATTTTAAGTCGAAAAACGGCATCTTTTCGGCTGCAAATCAGGTAAATTTTTCAACCGTAGCGATGCTATGCTATCAAAATTTTCCTGATTTTCGCACGAAAATCTACTGGGCGGCACTCCGCCATTTTTCAATCATAAAATACTTTC
>JAAFJL010000271.1 GCA_013298865.1 Cytophagales bacterium
CGGCGATTGCCCTGAGTTTCGGACATTTACAATCCGATGGTTACCGCCCAAGGGGAAATAGTTTGAAGAATTTCTTGACGTTTTTTGGTGAGTTTAAACTCAATAAAAAACAATCTTTAATGGCATTTATGAGCCATAATTTTTCTTTGGAAGGAGTTACTGGACAAGTTTCTTATGCTGATTATTATGCAGGAATCGACAATGGGAATACGGCTTACGCCAAGAAAAACGCCAGAAATGAGATTCAAGCAACTCGTTTTGCTTTGACATATCGTTATATTTTTTCAACAAAATTTGATTGTTATACAACGGCTTTTTATTCAAACCAAGATTTTGTTAGAGTCGCTGCTGGGGCTTCCGAAAATAGTTTGAGTCCCAACTTTGGAATTAGGTCAGTATTTAATTTCAGAGAAAAATTGACAGATAAAATTTTGAATGAACTGAGCATCGGAACTGAGATTCAACAGTCGAGATCGGTGATTTCTAACTATCGTTTTCTCGGAAATGACGATGCCAATCCATTAAAAGTTCAGGATCTTTCCAAAGGAGGGTCTTATTTTAAATATATCACCAATCAAAATTCATTTTTTTTCCATAACAGAACAACGTTTGATGCCCTCGATTTATCATTAATTGTAGGTTTAAGTGCCAATCAGATTGATTATACCCGCTCAGACTTGCTGGCAAATCCAGGTTTAATAACAGGCTATAACAAAGATTTATCTTTTGAAAAAAGTTTTGTAACGTCCTATAATCCGCACGTTGCTTTGCAGAAAAATTTCAAGCAACAGATTGTCAATCTGAGTTATAGCGAAGGTTACAACGCCCCAACGGCTGCTACTTCGTTTATCGGAACTATCAATAAAGTCAATGATAATTTACTGCCAGAAAAAGCAAAAATGTTTGATTTGGGCATTCAGGGATTGTTATTCAATAATAAATTGGATTATCAAGTTTCGTTTTTCAACATTGATATTAATAATAAATTGACTCAACTTTCTGGCGTAAACCCAGCAGGTGGTACTTATAGTTATTTTGCCAATACAGGAAATCAGAACAACCAAGGAATGGAACTGAGCTTGGGCTATTTGATGATTAGCAACGAGAAAGCGTTTATCAAAAAGTTAGAACCGTTCTTGAATTACTCAAATTATAATTTTAAATACAACGATTTTAAAACCAGATTTGGTAGCAATGTCGTGGACTTCTCCAACAAGCAAGTAGTAGGCGTACCATCTACCAAATACACACTCGGTTTGGACATCGTTACTAACATCGGACTCTACATGAACAATACCTATAACGTGATGGGAGATGTTTTTACGGATTTTGCCAATACCAATAAAGTAAAAGGATTTGATTTATTGAATAGTAAAATCGGCTATAGAGTAACGGGCAAAAAGATAGATTTTGATGTCTATTTTGCAGGAAATAACCTAACGAATCAAATCAATTATACTTTCTTATTTTTGGGAAATAGCGTAAATGATTCTGATGTAGGGAGCAATTATCCAGCAGGAGTTGCCACAGACGTAAATCCAGGAGCAAACAAAGCCTATTACTTTGGCGGTGTAAATGTGAAGTTTAAGTTTTAAGAGAAATATTTTTTATTCCTCTCTGGTTTGCAAAGAAAATTATACGCTCACTAACGCAGGCTGTGTTTTAGACCAGCCTGCGTTCAAATTCGGAATTATATACCATTAGGCGGATAGATAAACTTGACGTTGAAAAAACCTCTCCCCCGACCCCTCTTCAATTCCATTGCGGCTACTGAGAGGGGAGCATTTGTCGACGAATTTCTCCCCTCTCAGTAGGAGCTACGGCTTATACATAAGTCTGTAAGTATTTGAAAATGAGTTAGTTAATCTCTCCAAGTGTTCCCCTTCTCAGTAGCCACAATGGAATTGGAGAAGGGGTTAGGGGATGAGGTCAAAAGGTCATTTTTAGTAAAAAACTAACATCTTTTTCCAGCTTTTTGCTCATTTACTCAAAAAAATGATAACCAGAAATACTTATGTATAAACCGTAGCTCAGCAGGAGAGGGGTCGGGGGTGAGGTTTTTTTTCATAATCCGCCAAATAGTATATAATTCCGTTCAATTTAATCCACTCTCAAAAATTTCAAAATTATTTTGGTAAACTGAAATATTATTTTCAAATTGCGTAACCACTTACGTAATTGTTTACTTAAAATAATTCACGAAAACATTTTCTAAAATAACATGGACATAATTGCAGACTTAGGCTCTTTAGCCTTTGGCAGTAGATTAAAACGAATGAGTGAAATCGGGATGCAAAGTGTACAAGATGTGTATGTACTTTATGGGGTTGATTTCGAGACGAAGGACTTCCCGCTTTTCTATTATTTATCCCAAAAAGGCGAAGCAAGTATTATGGAAATCTCTGAGGTTCTGAAAGTTACGCATCCAGCCGTGATTCAAACTGCTAAAGGTTTGGAGAAAAAAGGATTGATTATTTCTAAAAAATCAGCCGAAGATGCTCGTAAACGCAATCTAAAACTCTCGAAAAAAGGAAAGAATTTATTGCCCAAATTAGAAAAAATTTGGACAGAAATAAAAGCACTCAACAACAGTATTTTTGAAAACCAAAAACATAATATTCTGGAAGCACTCAAGGAAATTGAAGACGTTTGGGCAGAAAAAACTTACATAGAACGCTTTAAGGAATTTCATAGAATAGGATGAAAATAGTTTAGTTCATCTATGATTCATACGGGAATTCGTGGTACGGTTGAGACATAAACTCATTTAGGTGAAATTAAACCTCAACCGTTCCACGGTTAGCAATGTCTTCCGACTGTGCGTCCCAGAATCAATAATAGAAGAACCAATAGTTTAAAATAATCATCTTAGTTTAGTAGTACAGATTCATCAAATTCAAACCTCAACAATTATACATTCACGCATGATTACAATACAACCATTTGAAAATCAGGACACTAACCAAATTGTGGAATTGATTCTGAACATTCAACAAAATGAATTTCAAGTTCCAATCACGATTAATGACCAACAAGATTTATTGAATATTCCGAGTTTTTACCAGAAACTCAAAGGGAATTTTTGGGTCGCAAAAGCAGACGGCGAAGTTGTTGGTACAATTGCTTTAATCGACTGTGGAGAAAATATTGGGGCAATCAGGAAGATGTTTGTCAAGAAAGAATTTAGAGGAAAAGAACACGGAATTGCCCAAAAATTATTTGATATTTTGGAAAATTCGGCTCGTGAAAACGGCTTCACCAATATTTATCTCGGTACATTAGAACGCCTGCAAGCCGCCATCAGGTTTTACGAAAGAAATGAATTTACGTTGATTGAAAAACAAAATTTACCCTCAGTTTTTCCCCTAATGGCGGTTGACACTCACTTTTTTGAAAAAGCAATAATTTAGTCCTTTTAAAACGCTTAATTATCATGGAACAAAACATACAAATCATTGAATATCAGAGCATTTACAAAGAGGATTTCAAAAGAATTAATGTAGAATGGATTGAGAAATTCTTTAAAATTGAACCTCATGATTTAGAACAATTGGACGCTCCAGAAGAAATTATCAACAATGGCGGACAAATTTTCTTGGCAAAATTAGATGATGAAATCGTAGGAACATCTGCCCTCATACACGATGGTGGAGACGTATATGAACTCGCCAAAATGGGAGTCACTCCGAAAGCACAGGGATTAGGATTGGGCAAACAATTATGTATTTTCACGATTGAAGAAGCCAAAAAACGCAAAGCAAAAAGTCTATATTTGCTCTCAAATCGTGGGCTTACCCCTGCCATCACAATGTATCTGAGCGTAGGTTTTGTAGAAGTACCATTAGGCGGAACACTTTATGAAAGAACAGATATAAAAATGGATTATCCGCTTTAATTCTAAGAGATAAGTATTTGATTTTAAACAGCTTCAATTAAAACATAGAAAATGAAAGCAGTTAATATTATAGAAAAATTTAGCCTATTCACAGAGAATTGGACACCAAAAATTATAGGAGAATTAAATGGTCAGTATGTAAAATTGGCAAAACTTAAAGACGAATTTGTGTGGCATAGCCATGACAATGAAGATGAGTTATTCATGATATTTAAGGGGACTCTTATTATGGAATTTCGTGATAAAATTGTTGAGGTAAAAGAAGGAGAAATGTTAATTGTTCCGAAGGGTGTCGAGCATTTTCCGAGAACAAATGGCGAAGAGGTTTATGTACTACTTTTTGAGCCTAAAGAAACGCTTCATACAGGAACTGTTGAACATGAAAAAACTGTCAAAATCTTGGATTGGATATAGACGCTACCAAAATATAATTCTACAAAAAACTCCCTGTAAGAAATTTCTTGCAGGGAGTTTTGCATTTAACTATTTGGTTATCAAATCATTAAACTTTTAAAACTTATAAATAAGTTAAATAACGTAAAAATAAGTTGTTCAACTGAAAAATAAGTTTTAGCTTTGATTCATGGAAGAATTAACTCGCACAGAAGAACGAATTATGCAAACACTTTGGCAATTAGGAACTGCCTTTGTGAAAGATATTATTGAGCATATTGACGAAGAACCGAAACCTCCCTACAACACGATTTCGTCGGTAGTGAGGATTTTGGAGAAAAAAAAGTACGTCGGCTACAAGGCTTACGGGAAAACCTATGAGTATTTCCCGATTGTTTCGAAAGCAGCTTATGCAAAACTGACATTCAAAAAAGTTTTGAATAGCTATTTCGATAACTCAGCGACAAGTTTGATGTCTTTTTTAGTGAAAGAAGAGCAACTTTCGGAAGAAGAATTGGCAGCTTTACGGAAAATTATCATGTAGCACGGCTTTTTAAGCCGTGTCTTCCACATAAAATCACGGGATGCAATCCAGTCTTGTCCGAAACCTTGAAAAATGGTTAATTTTGCTAAAAACTTTACGCAAAAATGACCGATACTTCCATTTCAGCCGAGACATTACTGAATTATTTTCCCGATAGTTT
>JAAFJL010000272.1 GCA_013298865.1 Cytophagales bacterium
GATAAGCAACATCTGCTTTTCTGAGAGCCGCATAAACCGAAGGAAGATTGGCTTCCAGCAATTTTCTGCCATTAAAATTCGGAATAACTACAGATATGCTATGTACCATTTGAAGTTGATAAGTTTATTGCAGTGCTGTCAGATTCTCAAATCTGACAGGGGATTCTCAAATCCCTATAATTTTACGGAATTATCTACTATTTGTCGCAACACAAATTGTAATTCGCAAAACCTCGCCCCCGCCCCCTCTCCTGCTGAGAGGGGAGCTAACCTCGGACAAACTGCTCCCCTCTCAGCAGGAGAGGGGCTGGGGGTGAGGTTTTGCGACAAATCGTGATAGTTCCGTAATTTTATTTGGATTGCTGTGCTGTCAGATTCTCAAATCCCTGTAATTTTATTTGGATTTAAGAATCCAAGTGTCAGGTTTGAGAACCTGACACCACGCCCCAACTATATCAACCTGTAATTACGATATTCCCCGATTCTACGTCCTGTTAATTTTTCAAACCACATTTTGAAACGGTTCTTTGTGGAAAGTCTTTTTTGCTGAATATCGAAATCAAAAAGCCAACTTTCTTGCTCGATTCTTGGCAACATTACCGTAGGATGTGTTCCCTCAAAATGGGTTAAAGATTCGATTTTACTGTAATCAAAGTCCTGAATTTGAACTTTAAATTTCTGAATTTCTTCGTCACTATCCCAATAGCGGGCTTTACCAATCATCTTTATTTTTTGTTGTTCTGGCGAACTCACCCAACCGTAATGATAAACGTAAGCATCAATTAATTTTACGTTAAGTTTCTGATTATCAGTAGTTCTGAAGCCCTGAGCGTCACGATAGGAACAGATTTTTTTATCATTCCGAACTACCCTAATCTCCCGTCTGTACCAGTTGGGCGTATCACCTATGTAGGCGTATGAACCATAAAAGTGGAGGTATTTCAAGAGTAAACCTTCTACTTCGGGTTTGTTGAGATACTGTTCCATGGCGGCTTTGATGACGGGCAAATATTTCTCGTGAATAACTTCATCTCCTTGAATATAAAATGCCCAGTCAGAATCCTCAGCAATGGCAGTGAAGGCTTTATCAGTTTCTACGGCGAGTACTTTGCCGTTCGCACGCAAGGAATCATCCCAGATGGTTTCTATGATTTTTATTTTGGGTGAATTAATACCACGAATGAGTCCTAAAGTATCATCTTCAGAATTACCAACGGCAACAATCATTTCATCACAAATCGGTAAAATTGATTTGATGGCTTCCACAATCGGATAGTCTAATTTCTGACCGTTTCTTATAAAAGTAAAACCTGAGATTTTCATATTTAATCAGTTATCAGTAACCAGTTTCATTTGTAGTGTGCTACAAGCTACAATTTAGTTCTCAAAAAAGCCACGAGGACATCTAAGCCCTTCTCGAAATGGGTATTATTAGGAATCACAATGTCGGCAAATTTTCGGTAGGGTTTTACATATTGCTGAAACGACGGCTCCACATGATTGTCCCAACGATAAAGTACTTCTTCTTCTTCGCCATAGCCCCGTTCGACCGCATCCCGATGAATCCTTCTTTTGAGTCGAAGTTTTTGTTTGGCATCCACGAAAACTTTAAGGTCGAGAAGTTCAGCAATTTCTTTATAATAAAAAACAAAAAGTCCTTCAACCACCACAATTTTCTTAGGTTTGAAAGTGAATATTTGCGGTTTTATATCAGGATTATTGAAAGTATATTCTTGTTTTTCAAAAGAACGACCTTCGCTAATTTCCTTTAAATCATGAGCATATTGTGCCAAATTGAGAGATTCTGGTACATCAAAATTAATATAGCCATTGGGGTCAACTTGCTGAATCTCACGTGGATGATAATAATTGTCTTGCGAAATCAGACAAATTTCATCCGTAGAAAATGATTCCAACAAACGATTCAAAAATAATGTTTTTCCAGAGGCACTTCCGCCTGTAATACCCACAAAGTAAGGTTTTTGCATGACTGTTCTTTTGAATTTTTGAATGGTTTTAGCAACAAATATCTTTTTATTTTGGGCAAAATTACTTTGAAAAGTACAAATTGAGTAATTTTGCAAATCTTTTTTAATTCATGGGGTTGTAATAAGTATCAGGCACGAGCAAGCGATGTTCTGCTTATAAGTTAGAATTTCAGGACGGGACACTGAACTACTTGATACTAAATACTTAGGACTTAATACAATCTCACCACAAAATTCTCATGGAATCCAAAAAAATCCAATCAGCACTCATCTCAGTTTATTACAAAGACGGACTCGCTCCAATTGTTGAACTCCTCCATAAAAATGGCGTAACATTATACTCAACGGGTGGTACTCAGACATTCATTGAAGAATTGGGTATTCCTGTAATCGCAGTTGAAGACCTTACGAGTTATCCTTCAATTTTCGGAGGAAGAGTAAAAACGCTTCACCCAAAGGTTTTTGGCGGTATTTTGTACCGTCGTGACAATGAAGGGGATGTTAAAACTGCCGCCCAATACGAAATTCCTTCGATTGATTTAGTAATCGTTGATTTGTATCCTTTCGAGGAAACTGTGGCAAGTGGTGCATCAGAAGATGATATTATTGAAAAAATTGATATTGGTGGAATCTCATTGATTCGTGGAGCCGCCAAAAATTTCAATGACGTTTTGATTGTTTCTTCAAGAAATCAATATGCAGAAGTTTTATCGATTCTTCAAGCAAAAAATTGTGGTACGGAACTTTCGGATCGTAAACGTTTTGCGATGTTAGCTTTCGGTACATCATCGCATTATGATACCGCCATTCATGCGTATTTTAATGGTAATAAAACGGATATTTATGATTTCAAAACGCTCCCTCAAAGTTCTCTTCGTTACGGTGAAAATCCTCATCAATCGGCTACTTTTTACGGAGATATTGATTCGCTTTTTGATAAATTACACGGTAAAGAACTGTCTTACAATAACTTAGTAGATGTGGATGCCTGTATTACGTTGTTGGATGAATTTACAGAAACTTCTTTTGTGATTATCAAACACACCAATGCTTGTGGCGTAGCATCTGCCCCGACAGTGAAACAAGCCTATCTGAATGCCTTTGCTTGTGACACCATTTCTGCTTTTGGTGGGGTATTAGCAACCAACGGAATTGTGGACAAAGAAAGTGCGGAGGAAATGAGTTCTTTATTTTTTGAAATTCTGATTGCCCCTGATTTTACGCAGGAGGCATTAGAGGTTTTGCAAGTAAAGAAAAATCGTATTTTATTGAAACGTAAACCAGTCAGTTTTGGTAAGAAAATGTTTAAGACATTGTTGAATGGCGTGTTGGAACAAGACAAAGATTTGTCAACTGAAACTGCTACACAAATGCGTACCGTTACCGAAAAAGCTCCAACGGATTCAGAATTGAAAGCCTTAGAATTTGCCTTGAAAGTTTGTAAACATACCAAGTCGAATACAATTATTTTAGCAAAAGAAGGGCAGTTGTTGGCAAGTGGGGTTGGACAAACATCAAGAGTAGATGCTTTGAAGCAAGCTATCGAAAAAGCCGCAGAATTTGGTTTTGATTTGAATGGTTGTGTCATGGCTTCGGATGCTTTTTTTCCTTTTCCAGATTGCGTAGAGATTGCCCATAAATCAGGTATTTCGGCAGTCGTACAGCCAGGTGGGTCAGTAAAAGACAAAGATTCAATTGCTTATTGTGATGCCAACGGACTTGCAATGGTAATGACGGGCGTACGTCATTTCAAACATTAATAATCGGTAGTAGCTTTAAAATCAGACAATTAGAAATGTCGATAGTAAAATAAGAGCTTCTTATTCAGTTTTTCACTAAAAGCCCCAGATTTGGGGCTTTTTTTATGGATTTTTATCAAAATATAGCCTCACAAATGGTTTTTTCTTGGATTGAATAAAACTTTTATTATTTTTAGGCAGTCATTTCACATCAAAGTGGTTTTGGGGTTGTGTAATAAGTCCCAAGTATTAAGTATTAAGGTTTTGTCAACGAATAAAATAAGGTTTTTTTAAAAATATTGCGACAAATACTTAGGACTTGGTACTCAATACATGATACTTATCATACAAATCCAAGACATTCTCAGAATCATCATTTTTTCCTTTCCTAACTAAATTTTTTTCAATCATGAGCAAAAATCTCTTGCTTACATTACTGGCACTTTGGATGGCTGGGTCTGCCCTTTGGCACGCCTTCGTCATTAAAAATTGCAGTAATTCTTCAGGTGCTGTCGCAAATATGGCGGCGGCGGTTGCACCATTATCCATCATGGACGGTGACAAACTAAGCCTAACCGCAGGCGGAAACTTCGGTTTCAAAAAATCAGATGCAAACCCAAATATGGGTATGGTACAGTCTGAATTAGATTCACTGGTAGCTTATTTGAAAGCTAACCCAGAGCGTAAAGTAACCATCACGGGTACGTATGCGAAAGATGAAACTAATTCGACAAAGTACGAAAACTTGGGTATCGCCCGAGCCGAAGCCATTAAAGATTATTTGGTGAAATCTGGCTTGCCCGCAGATCGTTTTGATACGGCTGGTAAAATGGTGGATAGCCTGTCTTGGTCGCCAACGGATTCAACTTCTGGACTAATTGACTTCGGTTTTGCAGGTTTAGCAGCACCAAAAGTAGGTACAACAGAAGAAGATTTGGCAAAAGCAGAAAAGTTTGATGCTATCTTCAAGCCGATGGATTTGTACTTCAAAACTGGTAGTGCAGACTACATCAAGACAGAAGATAACAAGAAATTCATGGAAGAAGCTACCAAATATTTGGCAGCGAATAAAGATAAAAAACTCTCTTTGGTGGGTCATACAGACAGCGAAGGAGCAGATGCTGGTAATATGAGATTATCGGAACGTCGTTCAAAAGATGTGAAAGCGGCTTTAGCGAAAAAGGGAATCGTTGCTGACCAAATTACGACTGATGCCAAAGGCGAAACTCAACCAGTGGCTGA
>JAAFJL010000273.1 GCA_013298865.1 Cytophagales bacterium
AGGTTTTTCATGATGTTCTGTTTATTCATTTCAAATACACAGACGAAATGCACACACAAAGGGTTGCATGAGGGGAGTTAAGTAGTCGTTAAATTGCAAGTTATTAATTTTCTAAGTTGAGAAAAGCTCAGACAAAAGGTTGACAATTCTGTCAGAAACTTTATTGCTGATACAAACCCATGCTCAAAGAAACTCCGAAAACTCTATTATTGGCAAAGAGTCCCGTTTGTAAGTCATTGATTTTGTGTAGATTAGAAAAACCGTAGTTGTAGAAAGCAGATAATTCTACGGATTTATAAAGTCTTGTGGCAACAGTGCCGTTCAAGCCAAAATCAACCCTGTTATAGTCACCCCGATTGAAGGCAATGAATTTTCCTGTACCGTCAGACGCCGTTCTGTTTCCACTGAGGGCATAACCCAAATATGGACCTCCACCGATACTAAAATTGTCATTGATTTTGTAAAGTAGTTTGAAAGGAACTTCTACATAATTCAAGGTAATCTCTCCCGAAACTTTGCTCGAACTGTAATTATAGCCCTTATGACTACACAAAAAATCTATTTGTGCATCCCATTTTTTACCAAGAAGAATTCTTTCAAAAACCCCAAAATGATAAGACGTAAACTGAGAAGTAGTTAGGCTGGAATGGGAGACATTAGCAAAGTTCGCTCCCACTTTTACCCCAAACTGCATTTGCGAAAAAGCCCCAAAAGACGCTATTTGCAAGCAAAATATGAAAAATAGTTGTTTTGACATCCTGTTTATGAATACGTATAAAAATAGCTTACTTTGTTTTCGAGTGTTTGTTTTATTTTCAAGCCAACAGACGATAGCCAATTGCCGAAAGCTACTTAAAAATCAAAAATATGCTCAATATTTACTTTGTCATTGTCAAGTTGTAAAAGCAGTACATTCAAGTATTTTATGGGTACAGCCAATGCAATTCGTTTTATATTTGGGTCAGCAGCAATGGGTTGCGTGAAAACCGTCTGAGTATTTTCGAGGGATAAAACGGTTTGTTTTGGCACTAAAACCGTCAATAAAATGGCAGAATTATTACCTGCAATTTCTTTAAAAGTAAATCCACTTTTAGCTAATTCACAGATAGCAACATTGAATTTATGGTAACGAGGCACACTTATTAGCGTGCTTTTATCAAGAAATTGCTGAACGATTTTTAAGTTTAAATGATGCTCTGGCACAGAATCTACCAAAACCTCCGTGGTCGGTAGGGCTTCGTCATAGACAGTTTTTGTACCAAGTCCGATGAGTTTCCCGTAAATAAACTTAGCTAAAAGTTCAGAGCTTAGAAAATATCGCCTTTCAATTTTTCTAAAAAAATGACTCCCCGAAAACGGCGTATCAGCCCAGAGTGACACAAACCGTTTTTTGAAATCAAACTCATACCAAGGTCTATCCTTGATAAAATCTACATAATCTTGAGTATAAACTGCATTAAATTTATCCTCGTCCGTCAGTACATCATGGGTATCAGTCAAACGTCCGACGGTATTTTCGTAGAGAGATTTCAAGGCATATTCCACAGTTGTACTTACGCCAATTACCCAAATCATCACGTGATAACCACGATTATAAGGAAAATTATCCTTTATTTGAGCATTAATTATTTTGTAACTCTGCCAAAATTGTTTGATGTGCTTGATGTATGGAAAAGAACTCGAAGTATGATTTTTCAAGAAAAGGGCTTGTTCATCTGGACTAAAAACTAAATACCATTCAGGAAAAGTCAAGAATGTTTGGTCAGCAGGGCGGACATATTCCTTGGGTGTTATCGGATTTGGATTGGTAATTAGCCATTCTTTTTTGATGACTAATCCTTCACCTTCGGACAGGGTTGTGGGATTCATTTTTTTGGAAAAAGAAATAGCGAAAGCAATAATTACCGAACAAAGCGTAAGTATTCTGAGTCGTTTCATGATTTTATGAATGAAAACAATGTGTTGTCAGATGGGTCTTTATCTTGTAAAATTCTTTTTCCAGCATCTTCAAAACCGTGGGCAGTGATGATTTCAGACCATTCACGGACTGATTTAAAAGACTTGAATTCAGAGCTATCGGTTTCCCAAGTGACATCCAATCCCAGATTAAAAACAGTATGAACCAATGAAACAAAGGTTGCCATTTCCTCGGTTTTAACATCGTGGTCTCTCACAATAAATAAGCCTCCTTTTCTGAGAATTCTGCGGATAGATTCGAGGTAAGCCCCTAATAAATCATGCGGACAATGATGCAATCCGATATGACACGTGACCAAATCAATGCTCTCGTCTGCAATTTCTGTTGGACTAATTGGTTGATAATCTAAGTTGAAAAACTGCCCAATTTTGCTTATTTGCCCTCTTTCAAACATATCTCCCATCGAATAATTGGGTACAATATCATTGGTAAGATACACATTTCCAGTAAGATTGATATGTTTTTGTAGTTCGCTGATGTACCTACCCGTTGAACCAATTTCCAAGTAGCCGTTAATGTCTTTTTTACTGCCCAAAATCTCCAAAACCTGATTTGACATCTCTTTCTTTTGTTTTTTCAAAGCAGGTAAAGACATGGTCAATTCAGAAAGAAATGGCTTTATTTTAGGGAGTTCTGCCTGAACTGTTTTATAAATTTCTTGGTCAGTAGTCTTCTCTTTACTCACGGTTGCGATGAGATGATGAAATTTATCTTCTGGATAAAGATGAAAAATAACTTGTAAAAAACGATAAAAATCATCGCTCCATTTAGTGTTTGAAAATACGGCTTTAAATTCTGAATTATTCATGATGAGGATTGGGGTTTCTATACTCAAATTATTGAAGTTTGAACGGGCGGCGTTCCACTTGATGAATTGTTGTAATTAGCTGATACAAGTTTATTCAGTAAGACTATTCATTTTCCAACTTAATAACTTAAAAATTAAGGTTCTTCTATTATTGATTCTGGGACGCACAGTCGGAAGATATTGCTAACCGTGGAACGGTTGAGGTTTAATTTCACCTAAATGAATTTATGTCTCAACCGTACCACGGATTCCCGTATGAATCATAGATGAACTAAAATTAACAACTTATTTTTTAAAATAAGTATCCCAAATTACGTTTCTAAACTTATAATCAGGGTCAAGTTTCGCTTTTAAATCAAACAGTTTTTGAGCATTTGGATACGCCTTGTGAAATTGCTGATAAGTGGCATGGGCTTGATACGGCAAATAATACGAACCATTTACAGAAAGTGCAGCATCAACCAATTCTCTCGTCCAAACGCCTACTTTGTTAATTTCTACATCGCTTGTTTTTTGTTTGTACCAAACCACAAAAGCAAAAACTTCCTCGTTTGCCCAAGCAAGTAATGAACCACTGTCTTCAAAAGCGTGCCGAATGGATACATTGATAATATTGACCTGATGTCGATTAAATATTTCAGCCATCAAAACAGCAAATTCATCAAATCTTTTAATCGGGACAAAGTATTCTTGCAAAACATAAGTACTATTTTTTCTGGATTCTGGTTCTAATTCTGCTACGTCGTAACCAGCTTCATAATTTCGCCAATGAACCTTAGTTTTAGCAAATAAAATGGGGTCATAAATATGTTCTCGTCTCCATTTTCCAAAACTACTTTTACTGAATGCCCCAATAAAATAACGTTCCAAAGGATAAGATGCGGCAAGTGGCATTAGTCTGGTTTTGTCGGTCGGTTGCTTGTCGGACTTTATCCAACTAACCGCTCTAATTGTCTGAAAATGAGGTGGATAAACATCTCCATTATGAAAAATAACCTCTTTATTTTCTCTAATATTTTTCACAAAAAAATCTTGATAGTCACTCCTTTTCATCATTTTATGCACACGTTCAACTACCACATTTTCTGCCAAGTCAAATTCTGCACAAGCAATTACTGCAATTGCATTATAACAACCTACACAAGCGAAAAATAACTCAGGTTTTTCTTGCCTTGAAGTATGAACCAACTCTCCATTTGCCAAGATAATATCAAGCGATTTAACAGATAAAATCAATGGTCCAGCACCAATATAACGCCCATGACAGTTTACGCTCAATGCCCCACCAACGGTAAAATTGGCATAGGTTTGCATTATTTTTATGCTCAGGTTATGTTCGTCTGCAAAATGTTGAATATCGCACCAACGTGTACCAGCCTCAACTTTTATGGTTTTATTTTCGGCAGAAAAGTCAATGATTTTATTCAATTTTCGCATATCAACGTGTATGCTATTTGAGCTTGCCGTTTGTCCGCCCATGCTAAATCTGCCTCCACCAATAGAAATAGGTTTGTCTGCATTTTTAATAATATCCTGTAAATCAGCAATACTAAGTGGCGTTTCTACCCTTGAGACAATAATTGGATTAAGTTGTGTTACATCATCAACGATTCGTTCATTGGTCTTCAGCAAGGGAATCTGTTTGGCATCTGGATTTTTGAAATAATCAGAAGCCGACCCTGGGACAGTCCCAAATCTGTTATTCAAGAAATTTCCTTTTCTGAAACCCAAGCAATAAATCAAGAATAGCGGACCAATTACGGGGACTAAAATAATCCAAAGCCAACGCCCAGAAAAATTACAATCATGCAATCGTTTAGTAGCCGTTGTAATTAACGTACCAAAAAGCAGTGGATAAACGAACCAAGTAGCGGAATGAGAAAAATAATCAAGAAAATTATAGAGAATATAGAAAGAAGCCCAAATAAAGATAGAAACTGTCCAATAAGTTAGCCGATTGATGCGACCTCTATTTGTAAAAAGTAAATAACTTACAGGCAGTTTTTCTTTGATATTCATGGATTGGATTTGAGAGGTCTTAGGGTATTGGTTGAAGTAAAATTAACGAAAAGCAATTTATATTTTTTTAGGGAATTTTGAAAATGTTTTATGTAGCA
>JAAFJL010000274.1 GCA_013298865.1 Cytophagales bacterium
AGCCTATGCTTTAAGTACAGGGCAATTTACTACTGCAAGCGGCAATCATTCAACAAGTATGGGATATAATACAACATCAAGTGGGAATTACTCAGTAAGTATAGGATTCAGCTCAATTTCAAGTGGTAATAATTCAACAAGTATTGGTGATAATACAGTAGCTCAAGCATATCTTTCTACGGTTTTGGGGCGATATAATGTTGCTTCTGGCACAAATGGCTCTTGGATAGTCACTGAACCGCTTTTTGTAATAGGTAATGGTACAAGTGTAACTGCCAACAACGCTCTTACCGTTCTAAAAAATGCTAATGTGGGTATCAATATAGCTGACCCTCATGCACCACTTCAATTTTCTAATGCACTTACAAACCGTAAAATAGTGTTTTATGAAACGGGCAATAACGATAATCAGTTTTATGGTCTTGGTATTCAAGGAGCTACACTTCGTTATCAAGTAGATGGTACTTCTTCCAATCATGTTTTTTATGCTGCCACAGGTGCAGGTACTTCTAACGAGTTATGTCGTATTCAGGGCAATGGTAATATGGTTGTTGCTGGTACAGTAACGGCAAGTGGCTCAGTATTAACGTCCGACATCCGACTCAAAAAAGATTTCACAAGATTAAACTCCTCATTATCAAAACTTTACAAAATTGATGGCTATCATTATTTTTGGAAAGACGAAACCAAAAACAAAGATTTACAAACGGGTGTAATAGCCCAAGAAGTAGAAAAAATCTTTCCAGAATTAGTACAAACCGATGACAAAGGCTATAAATCAGTGAATTATATCGGCTTAATCCCACATTTAATTGAGGCTGTGAAAGAGTTGAAAAATGAGAATAAGGATTTGAAGGAATTGAAAAATGAGAATAAAGAATTGAAAAATCGCTTAGAAAAAATAGAGGCTTTGCTTTCAGCTTCAACGCAAAATACTGGTAAGTAAATTTGATTGAGATGAAGTAATAGAATCAGGAGTTAAAATCAAGGGTTTTGATTTTAGAAAAGAATGAATAGCAATTTCTTTTTTGGAATCGTGAAAGGATTAAATTTGATTAGCTCTGAGTGAAACTCGGGGAAAAATGAATGAGTCTCTTGGTTCAACCCCAAACGGAGTTGAATTCGCTCATGTTTTTGTTCCATACGTTTCACGTATGGCTAATCAAATTTGACCTCTATAATATTTCAACCAACCAAAAGTCAAGCAAAGTGAAGAAAATGCCCTCTCAGACCGAGAGATAGACATTTTGAAATGTTTGGTGAATGGAGACAGCTACAAAATGATTGCCGCCAATTGCTTTATCAGCATGGGAACCGTCAGAAGTCACATCAATAATATCTACAAAAAACTGCACGTAAATTCTAAGTCAGAGGCAGTTGTGAAGGCAATCAGGGAGAAACTGGTTTAGCAAAAACCATATATTTATCCGATTGACAAGTGGTTTTATTCTTCGGAAATTTGTTTCCATAATTCTTTAAGAACTTATTTCAATTAAAATTTCTCGTACCACTCTTCCATTCAATTCATAAGCTAACCATTCTGCAAATAACGAAATATACCCTTTGAAAAAATAAGGCATTTGAAACGACTTTTGCCAAATTTTCAAACAGCAATTTTAACAATTATCTCAAACAAAAAATGAAAAATATATCCATAATTCTCTTATTATTATTCTGTATATCAACCTCAACCATGCCACAGTTAGCAATGTCTTCCGTATAAATAACAGAGAAATCATTTTTTTAAACATCTGATAATCAAATACTTATTTCACTAACACACCATAATTCCTAAATCCTAACCACGATTAAATAAACTAAATTTTAAAAAAATTACCTCCATGCAAACTAATTTCAAACCCTCCGCAACTCATTTTGTGGTAGTCAATCAAAAACAAAAAATCCGAATTCCCACCGACAACATCATCATGTTGGAGGGAATCAGCAATTATACACTTTTCCATTTACAAAATGGAAAGAAAAAACTGTATGCTCGTTCCATTAGACATTTTGAAGAAAAATTGATAGGTGAAAACTTCATCCGTATTCACAGAGGTTTTTTAGTCAATTCTTCCTGCATTGTGGGTTACGACAAAATGGAGAATAAATTACAGATGGAAAACAACCTTGAAGCCAGTATTTCGAGAAGGAGAAGAAAGAATTTGTCAGACGCTTTTTTTGCTGAAAAATGATTTTACCAATAACTAAATAATGAACCTAATGCTTTGATTTACAATGTGTTTACAAAAGTATTTAGGGAGTATATTAATTTAAATGTACCCACTTCTAACTTGTAGGAACTGAACTTCCCGAAAGTAGAAATAACTTTCGGGAAGCGAGTCTCTCCGCAACTTCTCGAAAGTTATTTCTACTTTCGAGAAGTTAAATCGAAGTCATAGGTATTTTATTTATTGGATGCTCCCTTACTCAAAAATCAAAAATTTAATTTTCCCAAAATCATGAAAAATATTACTCATTTTCTATCTTTTTTTATACTGATTTCATTATCGGTGCAAGGGCAAACAACGCTTAAATATTCAGGCACTGGTACTTTCACACACGTTTTTGACAATACATATAAAGTTGGTGGTGTGAGCGAAGTTGATGCCCTCCCAGCCACCAACTATCATGTTGGTCTAATTGGCTATGGCAAAAATGGGACTCTTAATAACATCGGTGTTATGGGTTCTACAAAAGCCAATACTCAAGGATTTCCTTCAAGATATATTGCTGTTTACGGTGATAATGCCAATAATTCCTTAAATATCAACTTTACAGATGTTTATGGTGGTCTTTTCCAAGGATTTAATACAGGTTCAAATACCAAAGTATATGGCGTAAAAGCGGAAGCAACCGCTTTTAATACCACCAATACGGAATTGTATGGTGTAGATGCAGTAGCCACAAATTTTAATAATACAGCCGCAGAAGATGTGATTGGGGTTAGAGGAATTAGTAATTCGGGGATATGTACCCTGTCGCCATTCATTATTGGTGTTGCCAATCCTGGTGGATATTTTTCGAGTAATACTGGACAAGGAATTTATGCAACCACCACAGGAGGTTACAATTATGCTCCTGGAGGTAAATTTTCTCAAGCCATCACGGGTTATAGTAATCAGACAAATATTTACATGAATAATGGCGTTTCGGGAGTTGCCGCTGGTACGGGAAGTTATAAATATGGCGTTTATGGAATAATAAATGGTACGGCAGGTACAACCCAATCTTCTGCCATAACGGGGGATGATAATATTGGTGCATCAAATTCATACGCTGGTTTATTTAATGGTAAAGTGAAAGTTAATGGAAATGTATCAATTGATGGAAATCTTTCCTTTGTAGGGAGTAAAGTTATTTCGGGTTATTCAGCCACTTTTACTAATACCGTTTGTGCATCAAATATTTCTTGTGTATCTGATATTAGGTATAAAAAAAATATTGTCTTTCTTGAAAATTCTTTAACTAATATATTGAGAATCAACGGGGTACGCTATGATTGGAAGCAAGAAGAATTCCCAGAAAAGCATTTCTCAGACAAAAATCAAATAGGATTTATTGCCCAAGAGATTGAAAAAATCTTTCCAGAAATGGTTTTTACGGATGAAAAGGGTTTCAAATCTGTGGATTATGCCCGCCTTACGCCCGTGCTGGTTGAGGCAATCAAAGAACTGAATTCTAAAAATGAAAAATTAGAAAATAAAAATCAAAAATTGGAAGGTCGTTTAGATAAAATAGAGGCTGTACTTTCTGTTTCAAATCCTTCAAATGGTAAATAAAAAAACATGAAAAAGAACTTAATATTAATTCTCTGTTTAACGCTTTCAACTTTTTACAGTTGTAACAGCAAAACAGAAAAAAACACTAACACATCTAAAATAACAGAAGAAGTAAGTCAAGACGATTTTTACTTCATTTTCACCACTGATGGCAAAGAAATTAACATCAAGCCAGACGATGTTTCAACGTCTTATAACACGGCATTACCCAAGCCAACGTTCAAAATTATGGCGGGAAATTATGGAGAAATTTCCTTAGTCCTCACTACAACCGCCGACATGACAAAACCATCTTCAACGCCTTCGGGTTCAACCAATTATGAGGAGCAAATCACGCAGGGAAGTGTATCATTACAGAATTATCCAGAGAAAAACTACGTCTTCAATAGTTTCGACACAGGCTCTCCTACCACTTCTACGCCTGTTCCAAACGCTTTTGTAATAATAAAAACTGAAAGAGTTTCAGACGGAAGAATCATTACGGGAACATTTAATGTGAAAGTTTTTGGAGGAGATAATTCTAAAAATGACCCCAATATAAAAGATAGAATGGTAGTTGGAAAATTTAGGGTAAAACATACTTTTTCTGATACTAAATTTTGAGCAATAAACTAATTTCCCAATGAAAGTATTTCTGCCCAAAAAGCTCGTTTTCGGACGGGCTTTTTCTATATTTGGGAAAACAAACAAATCCATGAAAATCCTAAAATTTTTGGGCAAAGCCATAGCCACTATTATTATTTTATTCCTCATTTTCTTAGCATTTACCATTGCTCCCGTGGACAGGACTGACTATCAGTCAATGGATTACTATAAAAAAATGCAAGAAGTGATTCAGCAAACGAAGGTTCGACAGACCAAGGGAATTCTCAAAATCAATTGGGCAATTCAGCACCTCACTCCTACCCTACCAACGCCAACGGCAGGTTACGGCGACCGCAAGGGCAAACCTTATCAGTCCGTCCATGATTCTGTTTTTGTGCGGGCAATCGTGCTGGACAATGGTCAACGCCATGCCATTGTAGCCTGTGATTTGTTGATTATTCCGCCCGAAGTGATGATAGTTTTGGAAGAAAAACTGAAAAAAATCA
>JAAFJL010000275.1 GCA_013298865.1 Cytophagales bacterium
TATTTCATTCCAACAAATTATGCTTGATGGCGTATTTTAATAGCCCCAAGGCGGAGTTTACGTTGAGTTTCTTGAAGATGTTTCTGCGGTGGGTTTCTACCGTTGTGATACTGAGGTGGAGTTGTGCCGCTACGTCCATATTGCTCATTTCTTGTACTATCATGCGGATAATTTCTATTTCTCGCTTCGTTAATACACCAATTTCTTGGAGTTGCTCGTGTCCGTTTGTCGAGTTTTCATTACTGATTTCTGCTAATTTCAGAATTACTTCTTGCGGAAAATAATTATTCCCCCCTGCCACGGTACGTATGGCTTTTTCTAACTCTGTTTTATTGGATTTCTTGAAAATATAGCCATTAACGCCTGCACGGATAGCCTCTCGTATCATTACAGCGTCTTCTACCATCGTCAAAATCAGGATTTTTACATCTGGTTTGTGTTCACGGATATGTAGCGTGAGGTCGATTCCAGAAAGGCGAGGCATTTGTAGGTCAGTAACAATAATATCAAAGTCATGAAGATGGTAGGATTCTAACAATTGCAATCCATCATAAAAAGTAGCTGTGACCTGAATATCGTCCATAGCCATGATGAGCCTCGAAAGACTATCGGCTACCATCTCGTGGTCATCAGCGAGGAGAATTTTGATGTACGTTTTATTATTTAATGGTACAAAAGGTTTCATAAAGGTATATTAGTGTTAGCAGGGTATTTCAAATACATAAATCTGATGATACTCTACTAAATTTATAAAAAATCCATAAATTTTTTGAATAAAACCATACTTTTTTTGACTTTATCAAAGTTCATGAACTATTTTGAACCAAACAATACTGTCTGGACAGTATTTTTTAGTACTGGAGACAGTATTTTTCAAGAAAACGACATTAAAAAATGGAGTCAAAGGCAAATTTTACTACAAAAACCTAAAAGACTCACATCTTCACAATTGAAGTAGCATTTTTACAACCTTTCAGCGGTTTTATTCGTCCTTTCTATAATGCTTACATAGTATTGATATGTTCAGTAACTTTGTAGCAGATTTCACAATTGATTACCCAATAGATTCCATGATTCGATTTATCACTTTTTGTGTATTGTTTTTAAGTTCTCTCTTTGTTTTTTCCCAAGACAATCAACGCTATTTGGCTATTGCTTTAGTCAATGATGACGAGGAAGTTACACACGGACTCGACCAAATAGATGCAGGTGGGAATATTGGAATGAATGCCGTGATTATTTCTATTCGCTGGGATGTTATTAATCGTTTCAAGAAAAATGAAACAAATCCCTGGCAACATTACGACAATCAGATTGCAAGAGCTTTAGCTTATAAAATGAAAATAGCACTCAGAATTGTTATGTGTCCAATTTGTCCTTCCTCAACAGTGGGCGACCCTAACAATCAATTAGTTGAAACCTGCGACGGTTGGTCTGCCAAAGAAAGAATGACTGGAATTATGGCTAATAATGGCGAAGAGCGAGTGTATCAGCAAGCAGGAAATGGATTTCAGAAAGTAAATACCAGTTATGCTGCACAAAATACGCTTGATAGGATTGACGTATTCACTAAACAAGTATTGGCACGTTATAAATATTTGTTGGATAAAAATAATTTACTATTTGTCAATTTAGCCATGACATCAGAGCAGGAAATGGGCTATCCTACTGTAACCAACAAGGGTTTTGACGGTGGTGGTTCAGCACTTTTTGATTATTCTGGACCGATGGTTATTAGTTATAGAAAGTGGTTAAAAACTAAATATAAATCAGGATTAAATTTAGAAAAAGCATGGGGTAAAGACTATAAAAGTGATTTCTTTTATTTCAGAGAAACCCAACCCAAACGCCCTACTACAACCCTTCCGAATAGTACATTTACAGACCGTGCAGGTAAAGATTGGTACACTTTTAGGACTTTGGTACTAAAAAATCTCACGGATTCTTTCTCAAAGACGGTAAAAGATATAGATAAGCGAATCAAAGTAATTAATGATTACGGTTCTGTTACAGATTGGGCTTCTGTCCAACGTGGTTCATTTAGTTTCAAAGCTATCGGAGAAAATACAGATGGCACTAAAGTGAATGGACTCCCAGAATCTGATTATCGTTTTGTAATGGATTTATTACGTTCAAATTCGGATGGAAAACTTATCATGAATGAAGCTGAATATGGTGGTAGCATTCAACCAGTTAGGTTACAAATTGAAGACGCCTTCTCGCATGGTGCAAATTTGGTTGCTGTCTTTCAATTTCAAGACCTCATAAAAGCAGGGCATCTGGGTGTCGTTCAAGATATTGCGAATAGATTTATTAAAAATAATGGAACTGTACCTACTATAAAGCCTACTACTATTCTAAAAATTAAAACCTCAGACATGATGCTGGACGGCGGTTGTTCGACCGACCGAAATAATGTCAATGGTGATTGTAAAGCATATACTTCTTGGAAAAATGCCTACAAAAATACACCTATAAATCTGGTACTCGAAGATGACCTTATTATAGACACTACAACTTATACTTACGTACCCGAACCTCCGCTTTACAAGGGGTTTGTAGATACTGTTACCTGTAATATTGTTAAAGGTTGGGCATTGAACGAGAACAATTTAGACGATGTTCTTTCGATTGATATTTTGGTTGATTCAAAGAAAGTAGGCACAGTAAAAGCTAATACAGGCAATTACAAAAGTTTAGCAAAAATTTATGGTGATGCCGCCGCTAATAAAGAGTACTCTTTTCAGATTCCAGAAAATGCCTCTTTTAAAGATGGAAATATCCATAGAATAACGGCATTAGTTTCTGGAACAAGCGTACTTTTGAAGGATGCTGGTGACCCCAAATATATTAATTGTAAAACGCCGATACCACCTGTAAAACCACCTGAATATAAGGGGTTATTAGAAATTGCTAATTGTGATACAGTAAGAGGTTGGGCATTGAATGTGAGCGATTTAAAAGAAGAATTATTTGTTGATATTTTCTCTGAAACTGAAAAAATATCGACCATAAAAGCTGCCACAGGAAATAGAACAGATTTGGCAAAAACTTATGGCGTGCTGGCTTCTAATAAAGAGTTTTTGTTTCTGTTGCCAAAAACTGCTGCTTATAAAGATGGTAAAAAACGAAGAATTACTGCCAAAGTAGGGAATACAACTTTTACGATACCAGAAAAGGGAGACTCAAAATTTGTTACTTGCACAAGTGCAATATCCACAAATCCGTCTGTAAATACCTCCGTAGTACCAAGTACGCAGGAAGAGATAAAGCTAATATCAGAAGCCACAGAAGGGCTTTTCTTGATTACGCCTAACCCTACTCAAGGAATAGCTCTATTGAAACTTTATGCAAAAATAGGGGGAACATCTGTACTAACAATTCATGATTTATTGGGTAGAGAGGTTTATACCAGAGACATCGATTTTGTTTATGGGAACAATGTTTATTTGTTAGACATCACTAATTTGCCAACTGGAAATTATATCATAAGTACCTCAATTGCAGACAAATACATTGCAGGAAGGTTAATGAAATATTAGTATTTTGTCATAAAAAATAGGTAATGTCTAACACATCACCTATTTTTTTATGCCAAAATACTATCAATATTTAGTACTATCAAAATAGCCAAACTTCAAAGTATCATCAAAAATATTTTCCTTTTTGCTTACAACCACAATATCTTGTAAGCCACAAAATACTTTTGGATATTGATAATAATTTTGTTTATTAATACCCAATTCCATTAAATATTTTTCCATTTGGCTATCACTAATATATGCAGTACCATATTTGTCTGCTTGCGTGATCCTATCTTCTACACTACTTCCCACTAAATTACTATCCTCACTACTATCCAAATATTTAAAATCTATGTCTTCTCCGATAATTTTTGTACTATGAATCGAAAACACAAATACTCCATCATCATCTGTTAATTCCCATAAGACTTTCAGCCAACGTTTGAATAAATCTTCTGGTAAATGACTAAATAAAGATGCCACATAGATAAACTTAAACTTTGTAGCTGGTTCAAAATCTTCTGGGGTAAATGATGAATAAATCCCTTTCACTCCGAACTGTTCTACCTGAAAATCAACACCTTGCGTCTTAATATCCGAAGTATAAATTTCTTCCGCAGGTAATCTATGAATCAACAGGCGTTCAAATGCACCATAGCCCGAAGCAAAATCTAAAAAAGGTGTTGACTGAGCAATTTGATTCTTTCCCCATTTTCTTTCTGCAATTTTTTCAATAATATCCATAAAATGAACCGTTCTAACTAAATAGGCTTTGAAAGTATCAGGAGTTGAAAAACCTGCTACAATATAATTTTTGAACATCAAGTCATTTTTAGAGATAGTCATATCAAGGTTTTCGGGTAAATTAAATACCTTTTTTATTTTTGAAATCTCGGCTTGACTCCTTGAATTAATAACCCATGCAGAAGGATAAATATCTTGTACCATGCCCTCAATAATCTTGATTTGTTGATTGACTTGTGCATGTAAATTCAACTGAGAAACAACATACTTTACGGGTGGACCAAAGAAAAACATTACTAATTTTTTTAACATAGATTACAGATTTAATATTTGGGGAAAATTTATTTTGTTCAAAAACAAAATTAGAAAAAAATAATTGGCAATAAAAATCACTAAATAATTACATTTAATCTCCCTTGTTTCCTGCGTGTATGAGCATCCTGAAATTATTAAACGGTTAATCTCTTCTAAATCCTACTCTTAATCCAATCCTACAAAAGCGTACGTTTTTCGAGAAAAATATTGATAAAATCCT